>CAVALS010000138.1:0-7031 GCA_963589385.1 Bacteroidaceae bacterium | reverse complement strand
ATCAAGATCATCGGCGACCACACCGACAAGTACGTCCAGGCCTACTTCCAGTACGACTCCAAGAAGACCGGCGGCGTCACCGTCTCGCACCTGCGCTTTGGTGATTCCCCGATCCGTTCGCCGTACTACGTGACCAAGGCCGACTTTGTCGCCTGCCATAACCCCAGCTACATCGTTAAGGGCTTTAAGATGGTCCGCGACGTCAAGCCGGGCGGCACCTTCCTGGTCAACTGCCAGTGGAGCGACGAGGAGTTCGCCGAGCACATGCCCGCCGTGGCCAAGCGCTACATCGCGAACAACAACGTCAACGTCTATCTGATCGACGCTATCGACCTGGCCGCTAAGGTCGGCATGGGCAAGCGCACCAACACGGTGCTCCAGTCCGCCTTCTTCGCGCTGGCCAAGGTCCTGCCCGCCGAGGACGCCCTGCAGTACATGAAGGACGCGGCTACCAAGTCCTACATGAAGAAGGGCCAGGCCATCGTCGACGCCAACCACAAGGCCATCGATGCTGGCGCTACCGCCTTCCGTAAGTTCGAGGTTCCGGCCGACTGGGCTACCGCCGAGGATGCCGCCCCCGTCGAGCTCTCCGAGGAGACCAAGTCCGCCATCGCCCAGCAGGTCAAGAACCTGCTCGAGCCCATCGATCGCATGGATGGCGACAGCCTGCCTGTTTCCGCCTTCGTCGGTTGCGCCGACGGCCAGTTTGAGCTGGGCGCCTCCGCATACGAGAAGCGCGGCGTCGCCGTGGTCGTTCCCCACTGGGACGAGACCAAGTGCATCCAGTGCAACCAGTGCGCCTATGTGTGCCCGCATGCCACCATCCGTCCGTTCGCGATGACCGAGGACGAGGCTGCCGCCGCGCCCGAGGCTACCCGCACGCTCGACGCCATGGGCCCCAAGGCCAAGGGCATGAAGTTCACCATGGCCGTGTCCCCGCTCGACTGCATGGGCTGCACCAACTGCGTCAAGGTCTGCCCCAAGGGCGCCCTCGAGATGGTTCCCACCGAGCAGGAGATGGACCAGCAGCCCGTTTGGGACTACATGGTCGAGAACGTCTCCGAGAAGAAGGAGCTCATCGCGGCCAACGTCAAGGGCAGCCAGTTTAAGCAGCCCTACCTGGAGTTCTCCGGCTCCTGCGCCGGCTGCGCCGAGACCGCCTATGCACGTCTGGTGACCCAGGTCGCCGGCGACCGCATGTTCATCTCCAACGCCACCGGCTGCTCCTCCATTTGGGGCAACCCCGCTGCCACCGCTCCTTACTGCAAGGACAAGGACGGTCACGGCCCGGCGTGGAACAACTCCCTGTTCGAGGACAATGCCGAGCACGGTCTGGGCATGGCTGTTGGCTATGAGGCCGTTCAGAAGAAGCTGATCGCCGCTACCCAGGACATCATCGCTGCCGATGGTCCGTCCGATGAGCTCAAGGCCGCCGGCCAGGCTTGGATCGACTCCGTCAACGACGCCGAGGCCTCCAAGACCGCTGCCGCTGCCTACGTTGCCGAGCTCGAGAAGTGCGGCTGCGACGCTTCCAAGGCGATCCTCGCCGACAAGGCTTACCTCACCAAGAAGTCCTTCTGGATCTTCGGCGGCGACGGCTGGGCCTACGACATCGGCTTCGGTGGCCTGGACCACGTCCTGGCTTCCGGCCACAACGTCAACGTCTTCGTCTTCGACACCGAGGTCTACTCCAACACCGGCGGTCAGGCCTCCAAGGCCTCGAACCTGGGCCAGGTCGCTCAGTTCGCCGCTGCCGGTAAGGTGACCAAGAAGAAGTCCCTGGCCGAGATCGCCATGAGCTACGGCTACGTCTACGTGGCGCAGGTCGCCATGGGCGCCAACCCGGCTCAGACCCTCAAGGCCATTCACGAGGCCGAGGCCTACGACGGCCCGTCCCTCATCATCGGCTACAGCCCCTGCGAGATGCACTCCATCAAGAAGGGTGGCATGCAGAACTGCCAGGCCGAGATGAAGAAGGCTGTCGAGTGCGGTTACTGGAACCTCTTCCGCTTCAACCCCGAGGCTGCTGCCGGCAAGAAGTTCTCGCTCGATTCCAAGGAGCCCGCGGGCGGTTATCAGGAGTTCCTGATGAACGAGGCCCGTTACGCTTCGCTGACGCGTTCCTTCCCCGAGCGCGCCGAGGAGCTCTTCAAGGAGAATGAGCAGGCCGCTATGGACCGCTATCAGCACCTGCTGAAGCTCAAGACGGTGTACAACGAGGCCTAGGTCTCTCACCGCAGGATCTGAGGGCTGACCTTCGCGGACGTCCTCGGACATGAAAGAACCCCCGCTGCGCACTACGTGCGGCGGGGGTTCTTTCGTCCTGCGGAGTGTCCGCGAAGGTCAGCCCTCAGATCCTGCTACGACTACGTCCTCGGATTGTGTGGGCGGATGAAGGACGTAGCTGGCCGGGTATTCCGTTCCCTTCGCTGTTTCGCGGCTTTGCCGCGAAACCTCGCGCCACTTTGGGGATGGATGGGGGACTTGGCTGTTGCCGCCTTTTCTGAGCCCTTCTTTATTCCTTATGCTGGATGAAAAGCCCCTTGTTTTTGCAGGGGTGCATACTCGACTTATAAGTGCATAGAATCTCGTATAGCGCGAGTAAGATATTGCGCTGCCTGTTTTGTGTTTAGCAAAGATATAGTTTGCATAATCTGGTCTAATCCCTGCTCTATTAAAATAAAGTTGCACGTAAATGGCGTAGACATGCTTGAGCTGGGGTTCTGTACGCTGAGCGGATAAAAACGACCGTTCACCGTTCCGCTATTTTCAAAATGAATAAAATGAGCGATAAAGAGAATATAAACCTTAATAAACTCGCGTATCGCACGGACGCGGGTTATTAATGGGTTGTAGGCCTTTTACAGAAAGGATTCCAGCAATGTCTAAGCCTCTTGGCAAGCCCGATCGTATTGTCGTCGCCCTTGGCGGCAACGCCCTCGGCAACAACCCCGTCGAGCAGATCGAGGCCGTGAGCAACACCGCCCACGCTCTCCTCGGTCTCATCGAGCAGGGCAATGAGATCATCATCACCCACGGCAACGGCCCGCAGGTCGGCATGATCCAGAACGCCTTCGCCGCTGCCCACGATGCCATCGGTACCCCCGAGATGCCGCTGCCCGAGTGCGGCGCCATGTCCCAGGGCTACATTGGTTATCACCTGCAGCAGGGCATCGGCCGCGAGATGCACAAGCGCTATAAGCGTTGGCACGCCGCCACCGTCGTCACCCAGATCGAGTGCGATCCCGACGACCCCGCGTTCAAGAACCCGACCAAGCCGATCGGCCCCTTCTACACCGAGGAGCAGGCCAAGGAGTTCATGGCCGAGGATCCCTCCAAGGTCTTCGTCGAGGATTCCGGCCGCGGCTGGCGTCGCGTCGTCGCTTCCCCCGATCCCAAGAAGATCGTCGAGGCTGACTCCATCCTCAACCTGCTCGACAACGAGTTCATCGTCATCGCCTGCGGTGGCGGCGGCATCCCCGTCGTCCGCGACTACGAGAACAAGGGCTGCTACAAGGGCGTTCCCGCCGTCATCGACAAGGACCTGGGCGGCGAGCTGCTGGCCGAGGACTGCGACGCCGACGTTCTGTTCCTGCTGACCGCCGTTGAGCATGTCGCCATCAACTTTGGCAAGCCCAACCAGGAGGAGCTCGAGGACCTCACCGCCGACGAGGCCGAGCGCCTGGCCGACGAGGGCCAGTTCGGCAAGGGTTCCATGGAGCCCAAGGTTCGCGCTGCCATCAAGTTCGCGCGTTCCCGCAAGGGCCGCACCTGCATCATCGGCGCCCTGGACAAGGCCGCCGAGACCATGGCCGGCCTCTCCGGTACCCGCATCCACGAGTAGTCTCTGCTCTGTTGCCTCTCTCGTGGGCGCCAGGCAAAGCGCCCGCAAACTAGCCTCTCTTCATGAGCCCCGCAGTCCGCTCCGACTGCGGGGCTTTTGCTATTCACCTAGTCATTGGGGACGTTCTTAAATGACTAGTAGTAGGCCCACATGGCTTCGACTTCGTTGAGGACCTCTACGACGCCCCAACGGCGGGCGCTGCGGCTGGCCGAGTTGGGGTCGTAGACGCCAATCTGATTGGCATCGTCGATGCCGTAGAGCACGATGTAGTGGCCTACGTTGGTAAACGTACCGGGGCGCACTGCGGCGATGACGGGCGCACCCGAGCGAAGTGCTTGGGTAATCGATTCGCGATCGTTATAGAGCTGTGTTCCGTTGAGCCCCAGCCGCCACGCACCGCCTGTCATAAACGACCACTCGGTGGCACCAGTGGGGGCGTAGTTGCCGGCTTCGGCCAGTGCGCATATATCGACCGGCGTCTTATCGGTATGGCCGGTCTTAAAGATATAGACCATGGTGAGGCAGGTAGGACCGCAAGCGTTTTCGCGAATAGTGCCACCGGCATAGGGCAGCTCCGACCATGCGGGGTCAATTTGGTAGATGTGGGGCATGGCGCCGGCCTGCCATTGCGAGCGTGGGGTCGAGAACGCAAAGGAGTAACCGGGCGCGACGGGAGCTTTAAGCAGCTTGTCCTCGGCAGTGGGCTCAAGACCGGCTGATCCGTGGGAGATACAGGATCCCAAAAACACAAAGACGAGGCAGGCGGCGATGGAGCAAAGCGCAAGGCGTAGGCGGCGGGCCGGAAGCGCGTGGCTTGTGGTGTGCGACGCGGGATGAGGGGCGGAATTGCCGCGATCGCGTTGAGGTCGCGAAAAGGAGCGCTTGACGTAGTAGTCGGTCTTATGTCGATCGTAGCGGCGTGGCTGCGATGTGTCGGTCTGGCGTTGGCGTGTGCTCGTACTCACACGGTCTGACTGCTGCACGGTACGGCTTTGTTGCCGCGAAGAAGCCCCGAGCTGCTCTTGGGGGCGCTGCGGGTTGTCGTTGTCGGAGGTGATTCTGGGCGTTGGCGTGGCGCGGCCGGCAAGGCGCACGCTTTGTGGCCGTTGGCCGCCGTCATTGTATCCGTATGCCATTCGAATCACCTTGCCTCATGTGTAACTTGTCTATCCTACATAAAAAGATGCACGACACATGGGTATGTGCGCCAAAAGCCTGATAAATGGTATGAACGTTGCCGCGCCGCGCGCCAAGCGTCACGGCAACAGGTATTCAAAAGCAGACAAGATGAAAGCGTCCAAGACGAATGACGTCTCCCGCCGTTCGTCCCAAAAACGGTGCCGCTCGTTTTGCAGTTCTGCCTTCGGTCGAGCTGCGAGCGGCGCTGCTGCGCCAAGGCCGTATCTTAAAGCCATGGAATAAAAGCGCGCGGCAAAACAGACCGCGCAAGGGGTGACGTCAAGGGGCGTCAAAAAGGAAAGGAGGGGAACAATGGCGGACAAGAACGCAGAAGTTGCAGTCGAGGATAACGGCGGCATGAAGAAAACGCTTTCGCTCTGGAACTTCTTCACCATCGGTTTCGGTGCCATCATCGGTACCGGTTGGGTTCTGCAGGTCGGCGACTGGATGGTCGTGGGCGGCGGTCCCGTTCCCGCTATGATCGCATTCCTCTTGGGTGCAATCTTCCTCGTGCCCGTCGGAGCTGTTTTCGGTGAGCTCACGGCTGCTATCCCCATCTCGGGCGGCATCGTCGAGTATGTCGATCGTAGCTTTGGCCGTACGCTGAGCTACATCACCGGATGGCTTTTGGCCCTGGGCAACGGCATCCTGTGCCCGTGGGAGGCCATTGCCATTTCGACCCTCGTGTCCGAGATGTTCGGTAGCCTGCCCGGTCTTGAGTGGCTGCGCGCCGTCAAGCTCTACACCATCCTGGGGGCCGACGTTTACCTGTTCCCGACGCTGATCGCGCTCGGCTTTGCAGTCTACGTCATCTTCCTCAACTTCCGCGGCGCCAGCTCGGCCGCCAAGCTCCAGGCCTTCCTGACCAAGGCTCTGCTCTGCGGCATGCTGCTTGCCATGGGCGTCTCGCTGTTCACCGGCTCGCCGGACAACGCCATGCCCGTGTTCTCCCAGGTCGCCGGCGCTGGCGGCGGCAAGGCCGCTACCGAGAGCACCAGCCTGTTCGCCGGCATCGTGTCGGTCCTGGTTCTGACCCCGTTCTTCTACGCCGGCTTCGACACCATTCCTCAGCAGGCTGAGGAAGCAGCCGAGGGCCTCAACTGGAACAAGTTCGGCAAGATCATCTCCCTGGCTCTGCTGGCCGCCGGCGGCTTCTACATGGTCTGTATCTACTCGTTCGGCACCATCCTCGACTGGCATGAGTTCGTTAAGAGCCCGGTTCCCGCGCTCGCCTGCCTCAAGGGCATCAACATGCTTCTGTACCTGGCCATGCTCGTCATCGCCACGCTTGGACCCATGGGCCCGATGAACTCCTTCTACGGCGCCACGAGCCGCATCATGCTCGCCATGGGCCGCAAGGGCCAGTTGCCCGAGCAGTTCGCCGAGGTCGACCCCAAGTCCGGCGCTCCCAAGCTCGCCTGCGTCGTTCTGGGCGTCATCACCGTCGTCGGTCCGTTCCTGGGCAAGAACATGCTCATCCCTCTGACCAACGTGTCGGCTCTCGCCTTCATCTTCTCCTGCGGCATGGTCGCCCTCGCTTGCCTGCGCATGCGCTTCACCGAGCCCGACCTGCCTCGTCCCTACGAGGTGCCCGGTGGCAAGTTTGGCATCTCCCTCGCTATCGCTGCCTGCGCCATCATCATCGGCCTGCTTGTGATTCCGATCTCTCCCGCCTCCCTCAACATGGTGGAGTGGAGCATCGTGATCGGCTGGTTGGCTATTGGCCTGGCCCTCATGGCTTTCACCAATTCCCGCAAAAAGTAACGCCGAGCCGGGGCGGATCAGGTGCGCGGGCCCCTCTCTTCCGCGCACCGAACCCGGCGCCACTTGGGTAGCTTTGTGAGGCCTTAACCCAACACGGCCTCGCCCACTATATGGATCCATAAGGAGGAACCATGTCCACTAAGTATGCAATCGTTGGCGGTAAGCTCATCGACGGTACCGGTGCCGAGCCGGTCGAGAACTCCCTCGTTCTCGTCGACGACAACGGCAAGATCGAGTACGCCGG
>CAVALS010000137.1:0-7041 GCA_963589385.1 Bacteroidaceae bacterium | reverse complement strand
CGAGAGCTCAAACACACGCTGCTCATATTCGCCGTTGTGGCATAGCACGCCATCGAGCGTCTGAAGCGACACGTTACGGCCGTACAGCGCATCGAGCACACGGACCGACTGCACGTTATGGAAAAAGTAACGACCCGTGCGCTCGTGGTAAATATCATTGAGGAATCGCTCACCGGCATGGCCAAAGGGCGTGTGTCCCAAGTCGTGGCCCAGGCCAATCGCCTCGATCAGATCGCAGTTGAGCCCCAGGGCGCGACCGATATCGCGCGCAATGCGCGAGACAAGCTGCACGTGCAAACCGCGGCGCGACAGATCATCATTGCTACGGAAGCTAAAGACCTGCGTTTTGCCTGCATAACGCGTGTACGCAGGAAGATGAAGAATCTTTTCGGTATCGCGCATAAATGCCGGACGCATAAGCGTGCCTTTGTCGGCAGCGCGATCAATACGACGAATGACCTGATCGTCGTTGCAACGATACGGATTAACATAGCCCGAAGCACGATCGGTGGCAATGCGCTTGACAAGTTCGGGCGACAACGCCGAGGGAATACGGTCCATGCGCGCCTTAATGACGGCCGTTTCTTGAATAGTTGCCATGGCATGCTCCTTAAGAAGGATGCGCAATCGGTTACAAAGTGCAGCCCACGACCTCGATTATGGCAAAAATCGGCACTAAAAACGGGAGCAATGGCAGGGAGCGCGATTTTGTGAAGAGACAGGAGAGGGCCAGGGCCAGGAGTGCGACGGCAAATGCCACGATGCCACCCATAGGGTCGAGCGTGCAAAGCGCGAAGAGCGCCTTGGCATCCCCCATGCCGATGCCCGGGATTTGGCGAAGACGACGCCAGAGGGACTCAGTCAGCACGAGAGCAAGATACACAATGACGGCAAGACCCGCGTGGTCAAGCGCTGTGTTCAAACCGAGGTCGAGCCAAACACCCGCCAACGCCGCCACGGCACATGCGCCGGCAAGCCCATTGGGAAACCGTCGCTCTCGGGCATCAATTGCCATGCCGGCAAAGATGCAAATCCAAAACGGGATATAGACCATCGGACGCCTCCTCGAGCTGCATCGCAAAAGCAAAAACCACCACAAAGGTGCCTGTCCCCTTTGCGGTGGTTTTGGTGGTGGTTATTTGGCGCCTTGCATGACCTCGTCGAGGGTGACGTTTACGGCATGCTGGGTAGGAACCCAGTCGACCTTCAGGAACAGCGCGGCCACCGTGATGGGGATATAGCTGAACATAAAGATCGGGAAGGTAAACAGGTTAGTCACCAGACGCCACTTTTGCGCGCAGTGAATGTGCTTGTACTCAAAGATAGTCGTGAGCAGCGCCAGGATAAAGAAGGTCTGATACATCATGGCGAAGGTCATAATGAGCGAAGCGGCGCACGCCTGCATCTCGACTTCGGTAGCCAAGAAACCATGCGAAAGGCCACCCACAATCAAGAACGTCGCATTAGCGAGCATCGAGATCAGCGATAGCAGCATACCCGGGGCGATCGTCATGAACATGTCGTAGGCGGCAAAGCGATGATAGCGGAACGTCGACTTGACCAGATGCTTGCCATAGGTAAAGAACACCTGGTAAAAGCCCTTGGTCCAGCGCATACGCTGCTTCCAGGATGCCTTGAACGTCACGGGTTGCTCGTCAAAGAACTCCGCCGGCGCATAGCCAATGCGAATACCGTGAATAGCGCAGAACGTAGTGAACTGAATGTCCTCGGTCAGCGTGTGGAACTGCCAGCCGTGCATGCCCTCAATAACACTGGCGGAGATGAGGTAGCCCGAACCCGAGACGGCGCAAGACGTCTTACAGATATTACGCGCGTTGTTGAGAAAGCGCGCCTCGCGCAGGTACCAAGTAGCATTAGCTGCCGAGATCCACGAGCTGCCAAAATTCTTGGAGTTGCGATAGCTCGTGACCACATGGAATCCCTGGTCAAAGGCATCGTTCATCTTGGACACGTAATCGCGGGAGATAACGTTATCGGCATCGAAGATAAAGTAGCCTTCAAACGTGTCGGGATACTCGTTAAGGATGCGGTCGAAGCCAAAGTCCATGACCCAGCTCTTACCCTTACGGGCAAGATCATTGCGCTCGTAAACAATGGCACCTGCCTCGCGCGCGAGCTGTGCGGTGTTGTCGGTGCAGGCGTCGGCAACCACGAAGACCTCGATAAGCTCGGACGGATAATCCTGGTCCTTGATGGAGCGAACAAGGTTGGCGATCACGGCCTCCTCGTTATGCGCCGCGATAAAGAAAGCATAACGATGGAGTTTTTTGGCCTTGGGAGGCGCGACCTCGCCACGAAGAGCGCCAATGACAAAGAAGACCACCTGGTACAGAAAGCAGACCGTGAGCAGCGTGACGACAATCTGGTTGAAGACCACGATGGGTGTGTTGGTTTGTAAAAAGGCGAGCATGCAGGCTCCCGAGAACGCGTTACGTAAACAACCGTATATCTTACCGCAGGCTTACCGAGTTCAAGAAACCACCTAATACTGGCTAGGCTTCGAGCAGACCGAGCTGAGAGACGATTTCGTCACCGGCGGCAGTGCGACCGAGCGAGCGCGGAGCCAGATCGTCAAGAACCGCAGCGAGATCCCAGGGCAACTCGTCGCGGCACTCAATGCGCTCCCCCGTCACGGGATGGTCGAACGCCACGCGCCAGGAATGAAGGAACTGCCTGGTCAGACCCTGATCGGCACGCGCATCGCACTTGCCGTAGAGCGGATCGCCCACGCAGGCGTGGTTGATATGGCGCATGTGCACACGAATCTGGTGCGTTCTGCCGGTAAACAGGTGGCACTCGACAAGCGTGTAGCCGTCGTCGAAACGCGTGGAATCAAAGCGCTCGAGCACCTTGAAGGTCGTAATGGCCTGACGGGCAAAGGGGTCGTCCGAAACCGCCATCTTGACGCGGTCGCGCGTGGAACGGGCAATACCGGTATTGATGGTGCCCTCGTCCATGGCGATGTGCCCGTGGACAAGCGTGATATAGCGACGATCGAGCGTGCGCGTGCGGATAAGATTTTGAAGCGCGCGCTGGGTGTCGTCGTCTTTTGCCGCGAGCATAAGGCCCGAGGTATCGCGATCCAGGCGATGCACGATGCCGGGTCGGTCCTCACCCTGCACGGTGCCCAGATGGTCGATACCGCAGTGATAGACCAGGGCATTCGCGAGCGTACCGCTCTCATGACCATGCGCAGGATGGCACACCAGGCCGCGCTGCTTGGAGAGCACAATGAGATAATCGTCCTCATAGCGAATGTCGAGCGGGATGGCCTCGGGAATCACATCGGTGGGATCGTGCGGCTCGGGCAAATCGACCGAAATACGGTCGCCGGCTCGCACGGCGTACTTTTTGGACAGGCAGGTCTCGCCATTGACAGCGACGGCGCCGCCCTCGATCAGATGCGCACAGGCAGAACGCGTAGGACAGCCGTCATTGGCGCCCAGATAAGCGTCAAGACGCTGACCGGCGGCATCGTCGGCAACAAGAATATGGATGTCGGCCATTAGCGCTCGTTCCTTTCGCGAATTTTGCGGGCACGCTCCCCGCGTTGCTGGGCTTTGCGTTTTGCGCGGGCCTCGTCACGAGCGTTGAGCTCGGCGGTCGCATCGACCTCGCGAGCGGCGGGGCTCAAGAACATATAACCGATGAGCGCCAGCACGACACCTACGGTGATGCCGATATCGGCCACGTTAAAGACGGGGAAGTCGATGAAGGTGGTGGCAATAAAATCGGTCACGAAGCCAAAGACAAGGCGATCGATCGCGTTGCCGATAGCGCCGCCCGCGACCATAGCCATGCCCATAACCTCAAGATGGGCGAGCTGGGATGCACGAACGAGGTACACGGCGATAGCGATAATAACCGCCAACGCCAGCACGGCAAACGCGATGCCATGCCCCTCGCCCATGCTAAAGGCAGCACCGATATTGCGGACAAAAATAAAGTCGATGACACCGGGGATGACGGTCACATGTAAAGCGTCGCCCACGGCACGAACCGCAAGCTTGGTCAGCTGGTCAACGAGCAGCACAACCAGTGCCACACCACCAGCAACACCCAACCGCCAACGCAAAGGCGGCGTCATACCCCCAGCACGACCCAAATCAATCCCCTACCCTCAGATAATCAAATGCCGTTTAACGCAGTAGATAATCATACATTGCCGCAAGCAAGAAGCGACAAATCTCCCAAGAACGGAAACACCGCAGGTAGAGCATAAATGAGCGAGCGGGTCGCATTTGAGACAAGGTGACGTGAAATGAAAGGGCGCTGACCTTTCGGTCGCGCCCTTGAAATTGAACGTCAGATTGTCCAAATGCGGCCCGCGCAGCGTCGGCAGGTCCGCCGTTCGGAAGAACGGCGGAACCTACAGGGCATTCGCGCAGCGCTTGCAGATATGCGCGTGGCCGTTGTACTCGCCGACGGTGGTGCGGTAGTTCCAGCAACGGTCGCAGCACTCGCCCTCGGCTGCCTCGATGGCAACGGAGAGTTCCTCGCCCGGGGTCAGCTCAACATCGGAGACGATGTAGAACTCAGCCAGGTCGACGGCCTTGTCGCCGGTCAGCAGCGCGTACATCTCGGCAGGAACGACCGCCTTGACGCGGACCTGCTGGCTCTTAGTGAAGGTGCCGGCAGAACGGGCATCCTCAAGGGCCTTGGTCACGGCGCTACGGAGCTCGAGCGAAGCCTCGAGCACGCCCCCGAACTCATTGGCCTCGTCGACCGTGATGGGCGACTTGTACCAATCGAGTAGCGCGGCGTACTTCTGGTGATCGACGCAGCCGGCGGGCGCATAGGCCATGGCCTCGTCGACCGTGTAGGACAGGATCGGCTGCAGGTCGCGCACGAGCATCGAGAAGAGCTCGGCCAGCACGGTCTGGGCGCTGCGGCGCTCGAGCGAGCCGGGCTTGTCGCAGTACAGACGGTCCTTCAGGGCGTCGAGGTACACGTTGGAGAGCTCAGTAACCACGAAGTCGTAGAGCGCACGGTAGGCGCGCGGGAACTCGTAGCTGGCGTAAGCATCGTCGACCTCGGCCTGGACCTGAGTCAGGCGGGCAACCATGAGCTTGTCGAGCGGCAGCAAGTCGGCAAAGGCGACGCCGTCGGTCTCGGGCTCAAACTGACCCTCGAGCTCAGAGAGCAGGAAGCGCAGCGTGTTGCGGAAACGACGGTAGGCATCGGACGTACGAGCGAGAATCTCATGGTCGATGGAGACGTCGGAGCTGGTGTCGACGGAGGCAACCCACAGACGGATGATGTCAGCGCCCATCTCGTCGCAGACCTTGTTGGGGTCGATGACGTTGCCGAGCGACTTGGACATCTTGCGGCCCTGGCCATCGAGCGTGAAGCCCTGCGAGACGACCGCCTTGTACGGAGCATGGCCGTTGGCACCCACCGAGGTGAGCAGCGAGCTCTGGAACCAACCGCGATGCTGGTCGGAGCCCTCGAGATACACGTCAGCCGGGTACTCAAGCTCGGGTCGATACTCGCAGACGGCCTTCCAGGACACGCCGGAGTCCCACCACACGTCGAGAATGTCCTTATCAGCCTTGAGGTGATGGCCGCCACACTTGGGGCAAACGCAAGCCTCGCCCAGGTAACTCTCGGGAGCGTCGGTGAACCAGGCGTCGGAGCCCTTCTCGTGGAAGAGCTTGATGACGGCGTCGAGCGTGGCGTCGTTCATGACCTTCTCGCCGCAGTCGGCGCAAGTGTAGCTGGGGATAGGCACGCCCCAGTTGCGCTGACGGCTGATGCACCAGTCGGGACGCTGCTCGACCATGGCGCCGATGCGGTTGGCGGCGTGAGCCGGATACCACTTGACGTTCTCGCGGACCTCTTTGCCAGCCTGCTCGCGCAGACCGGTCTTGTCCATCGAGACGAACCACTGGTCGGTAGCACGGAAGAGCACCGGGTGCTTGCAGCGCCAGCAGTGCGGATAGCTGTGCGTGATCTTCTTCTCGAGGACCAGGGTGCCGCGCTCGCGCAGGAACTCGATGATGTGCGGGTTGGCCTCGTCGGTATCCATGCCGCTGAAGGGGCCGCCGGTGCCAAACTCCTCGCCGGTGTAGAACTTGCCGTCGTCATCGACCGGCATGCAAATGTCGGTGATGCCCTCCTTGAGGCAGGCGAAGTAGTCGTCGACGCCGTGACCGGGCGAGTTGTGGACGATACCGGTACCGTCATCGACACCGACGTAATCGGCCAACAGTGCCACGCCCTCAACGCCGTCAAAGATCGGCTGCTTGTAGTGGATATGATGGAAGGTCTCGGCGGGAACCACGTAGGGCTTGCCGTCGACCATAACCGGGGTGTACTCCCAGCCAAACTCCTCGCAGCACTTGGGAGCCAGGTCCTCGAGCATGACCTCGGCACGCCCATCGTGCTCAACGGCGACATAGGCGGCGCCGGGCTTAAGGGAAACTGCCTGGTCGGAGGGGATAGTCCACGGCGTAGTCGTCCAGATGATGAAGTCAACCGGGCCGTCGAAGTTCTCGAGGCCGGCGGGCTTGGAGGTCATCTCAAAGCGCACGAAGATGGACGGGCTCGTCTCGTCGGAGTACTCAATCTCGGCCTCAGCGAGTGCGGTATGGCAGTGCTTGCACCAGTGGACGGGCTTGTGACCGCGATAGATCATGCCCTTGTCGAACATGGCCTTGAAAACCTCGATGTCGGCGGCGTCATGCTGGTGATAGAGCGTCAGATAGGGGTTGTCCCAATCGCCGAGCACGCCCAGGCGACGGAAGCCGGCCTTCTGCAGCTCGATGTTCTCGACAGCAAACTTATTGCAAAGCTCACGGATCTGAGCCGTGGAGGTCTGGTTGAACTTCTCGGTGCCGAGCTTCTCCTCGACCTTATGCTCGATCGGCTGGCCATGGCAGTCCCAACCGGGGACATAGGGAACCTCATAGCCCTGCATCATCCAGTAGCGGTTGATCATGTCCTTGGAGATCTTGTTCATGGCATGGCCGATGTGGATCGGACCGTTGGCGTACGGAGGGCCGTCGTGCAGCACGAACT
>CAVALS010000136.1:0-7070 GCA_963589385.1 Bacteroidaceae bacterium | reverse complement strand
CGCCCGCCTGCGCGCCATTCCTTCCGTCAACGAGCTGCTTGCCGAGTGGCCGGTAGTGAAGGCGGCGGGGGAGACCTGCGACGCGGTGGTCCATGCTGCCGTGACGGCCGAGCTCGACGAGGAGCGCGCCGCGATTCGTGCCGGTGCCGCCCCGCGCTCTAAGCGCGAGCTGGCCTCGGCCATCGAGTGGCGTGCGCATCGCTCCGCGCTGCCGAGCCTGCGTCCCGCCGTCAACGCCACGGGTGTGGTTATCCATACCAACCTGGGTCGAGCCCCGCTCGCGGTGTCGGCCGCCAAGGCCGTGGCCGAGGTCGCGCGCGGCTACAGCACGCTTGAGTACAGCGTGGACACCTGCTCGCGCGGGTCGCGCAAGGAACATGCCGCGCAGCTCATCCGCTCGCTTACAGGTGCCGAGGACGCGCTGGTCGTCAACAACAACGCGGCGGCCGTGCTACTGGTGTTGGCAACCCATGCCGCGGGCAAGGAAGTCATCGTCAGCCGCGGCGAGCTTGTCGAGATCGGCGGCAGCTTCCGTATCCCCGATGTTATGGAGTCCTCGGGCGCCAAACTCGTCGAGGTCGGGGCCACCAACCGCACGCATTTGAGCGACTACGAGCGCGCCATCACGCCCGATACGGCGATGATCCTCAAGGTCCATCCTTCCAACTATCGCATCGAGGGTTTCCACGAGGAGGTGGGTTCTCGGGAGCTTGCGGCGCTTGCTCACAAGCATGGCCTGCTGTTCTACGAGGACCAGGGCTCGGGCGCGCTGCTGCCCGACGACATCCTGGTGCGCGGCGGCGAGGAAACCACGCCGGCTTCGGTTGCCGCCGGGCTCGACATCGTGTCGTGCTCAGGCGATAAGCTACTCGGTGCCGCACAGGCGGGCATTATCATGGGACGTCGCGATCTGGTCCAGGCCTGCGGGTCGCATCCGCTTATGCGTGCCCTGCGTCCGGGAAAGCTCGCACTGGCGGCGCTCGAGGCTACACTGCGCATTTACATGGATGGGGCGGATGTGGCCCATCGTGAGGTGCCGGTGCTCAACATGCTCACGCTTCCGCAGGCTCATCTGGAGCGTCGCGCACGCAAGCTGCGCGAGCTGATGGTGGCGGGCCTCGATAAGGCTGGTTGCCCGTGTGCCGTGCAGGTGGAAATCGTCGAGGAGTCGTCGACTCCCGGCGGCGGTTCGCTGCCTACCGTGGAGCTGCCCACGATGTGCGTTGCCGTGCGTCTTGTTGACGAGCGCCTGACGGTCGACGCGCTCAAGCGCTCGCTTGTCCAGGACTTCGACACGCCGGTTGTCACGCGAACCTCGCACGATCGCATTTTGTTTGACGTCCGTACGCTCGTGGACGACCGCGATATCGAGACAGCGGCGTCGACGCTTGTCGCATGCGTTGCCAAGGCGGTGCGCCGATGAGTGAGACCGAAGCACTGGTGGAGTGTCCCGTTATCGTAGGTACGGCAGGACATGTTGACCACGGTAAGTCGGCGCTCATCGAGGCGCTGACGGGCAAAAACCCCGACCGCCTGGAAGTTGAGCGTCGTCGCGGCATGACGGTTGAGCTTGGCTTTGGCGAGCTGGCGCTGCCGAGTGGCAAGATCGTTGGCCTGGTCGACGTGCCGGGCCACGCGCATTACCTGCGCGCCATGGTGCAGGGTGCGACAGGCATCGACGTTGCCGTGCTGGTGGTCTCTGCCGTTGAGGGCGTGATGCCGCAGACCCGCGAGCACGTGCATGTGCTGGAGCTGTTGGGCGTTACGCATATGGTGGTCGCGCTGACGATGTGCGACCTGGCCGACGCCGAGATGACCGAGCTTGCCGAGCTCGATGTCGATGACTTTTTGTCGGGTACCGTATTTGAGGGCGCGCCGATTGTGCCCGTGTCGTCCAAGACCGGCGCGGGAATCGATAACCTGCTGGTTGCGCTCGACGAGCAGGTTGCCGCTTGCTGGGATGCTTGCCGTGCTCGTGCCGAGCTCACCGATGCCGCACCGCGTCTGCCCATCGACCGTTGCTTTACGATCAAGGGCGCCGGTACCGTGGTGACGGGAACGCTGCACGATGCGCCCGTCACGGTGGGGGATGAGCTTGTCGCGCTGCCGTCGCGTACGGTCTGTCGTGTGCGCGGGATTCAGGTGCATGGCGATACGCCGCGCGCGCTGCCTGGGCAACGCGTGGCGCTCAACCTGGTTGGTGACGGTGCCGCGGCACTTGACCGCGGCGAGATGCTGGGCGTGGCAGACCGTTTTGGTCAGACGTTACGCTTTATGATGACGTTCACCTACCTGGGCCGCGAGGGAGCCAAGCCGCGTGTGCTCGAGTCGGGTGCGCGCGTGCACGTGATGGCCGGTACGGCCGAAGTCGTCGGCCGCATCATGCTTTTGGAGGGCGAGGCCCCCATGGCGGTGGGCGAGACCCGTACCGTGCAGGTGCGCCTGGATGATCCGCTGCCGCTGCGTGCCGGAGACCGTGCCGTGGTGCTGTCGTATTCGCCCGTTATGCTCATCGGCGGCGGGCGCGTGCTGCTATCGCGCTGCCGTCGCTCGCGCGAGCTTGTCGAAGGAGAGCGTGCGCTGTATGCGGCGATCGAGTCCGGCGATATCGCGGGCGGTGTGGGCGCTTGGCTGGCGCTGCAGACGCTGCCGGTTACGGCGGTTGATGTTGCCGAGGCTTTGGATCTTGGTGTCGGCGAGGCCGATGCCGCACTGCGCGGATTGGTGGCGCAGGGCTCCGTTCGCAAGCTTGCCGCGTGCGATGCAGGCCTCTTGGCGGACGCCGTGGTGCTCGACGCCGCGATGGATTCACTGGCGGCGACCCTGTCAGCCATGCACGCGGCGGCTCCCAAGGAGACGGGCTTTACGCCCGGCGCCGTTGCCCATGCTGCGTGGCCTGCCGCTGATGATGGCGTTGCCGCGGCTCTGATTGCCGAGGGCTGCTCGCGTGGCGTGTGTGCCGCCGAGGGTGCCGAGGTATTCGACCCGCACTCCGCTGCCGCCGCGGCGCGTGTGGTGCGCGAGGCCTGCGAACGTATCGTTGCCTTGCTGGACGAAGCCGGCCTCGATGCACCGACGTTGCCCGAAGTGGGCGAGCAGTTGCAGCTCGATCGCGACACCATGACGCGTGCCCTGCGCGAGCTTTCGCTCAATCGCTCGATCGTTAAGGTCGAGCGCGACGTTGCCCTGTCTGCCGCCGCCGAGGCCCATGCGCGTGAGCTCGTCGCCGCCGCCATTGAGGCAGCCGGCGGCGCAGCCACCACGAGCGTGCTGCGTGAGGCTCTGGGCGTGTCGCGCAAACGTGCCATCAGCATCTTGGAGCACCTGGATGCCGTGCGCTTTACGGTGCTCGACAAGGAGGCCGGCGGCCTGAGGTCTCTGCGCTAGGCCGGTCACTCGCTCCCGCCTCCTCAGTTGCGGTGAAATAGTTCCTATTTGGAGGCTTTGGCAGCAAATACAGGAACTATTCCACCGCAACTTCTTGTTCGTCTTTTTGGGATGGAGCCGTTTCGGTTTGGTAAAATACCGCCGCACTTGGGAACGGATGGGCTCCGGTGGGCTCCGCGGTCCTCAAAACCGTTGCGAGGCGTGCAAAACGTCTTGGATGTGTTCGATTCACATACGTTCCCGCCACACGCTACCAGCGCTTTTGTGCTCGCGGTCTTGCTGCGTGCCGCAAAGGCGCTGTTTTGTTTTTGCACGAGCTTTTCGTAGCGCCGCTATTTCGGCGGCGGTATTTGGCTTCGTGCACCGGGTTTCGAGCATGCCGATGGGGGTGGTTTGCCGTATGACTACCGTAAGACGAGCCGATCTTTCTTGCGTCGTCCAGGCGGGCGGGCTGTCGTCGCGCATGGGTTGCGACAAGGCGCGGATGTTGTTTTGCGGTGAGCCGCTCGTCGAACGCGTACTGGGTCGGCTGGCGCAAGTTGCCGGCGAATTGGTCGTGACGACCTCGCGCCCCAGCGAGCTTGCCTACCTTGAGGAGTGCGCGTTTGGCGGCTTGGTGCCGCGTGTGGTGGCGGACCTTGAAGGGTCGGCGGGCGCTATGCGCGGCATCGCGAGCTCGTTGGCCGCGGCCCGATTGCCGCTCGTGGCGATCGTCGCCTGCGATATGCCGTTTGTCTCGCCGGAACTCATCGGCGTGCTTGCCGATCATGTTGAGGCCGAGGCGCTCGATGTGTGCGTGCCGCGCGAGGAGCGGGGGATTGAGCCGCTTTGCGCCGTCTGGCGCCGTGACGCGTGTGCGCCGGTTGCCCAAGAGCTGCTCTCCTGCGACCGACAGCGCATTCGCTGCCTGATCAATCGCGTTCAGGCCGGTTATATGGATGAGCCGCAGATCGTTAAGACCGCGGGCTCGACGCTCTGCTTCGAAAACGTCAATACGCCCGAGGAGTTTGCGGCGGCCGAGTTACTCGCCTAGACGATTGGAGTTGCCATGTCTCACAGTATTTGTCCCGACACGGGAGAGCCTTGCACTTGCGACGGGTCCGAACCCTGTACCTGCGGTTGCGGTGGCTGTGGACATACTGCGGAAGAGGAAGCGACCGCCGCGGCGTATCGCGATGCACACCGCGAAGGCCCGTCCGGTGATGCTCTCGACCATGAACGCAAGATCATCGTTTCGTTCGATAGCACCTTCGATGTGATGGAATGCGAGCAGCTGTGCCTTGCCGCCGGTGTGCCCGGGCGCATCATGCCGCTGCCCGGCTCCATCACCGCCGGCTGCGGGCTGTGCTGGGCCATGCCGTTCTCGGGCGATGCACTCGCCGCCTTCCGCGCTGCCACCGAAGGCCGCATAACCCCCGCCGACTACCATCAGCTCGTCCTCTAACCACCAACATCACCACAAAGGTGCCTGTCCCCAATGTGGTGGCTTGGAACACGTGGACGAAACAGGTTTGAAACACGGGTTTTGCATGTCAGGCACTCAAAAACGCCTCTACCTGCATCGTAATCAAAACGAAACATCTGCTCGTCGGCTTATGCGAAACTTTGCTGCAACAGTGCGATATTATCCATACTCGATAAAGCTCGCGGCGCATGGGGCGCCTCGAACGACACTTTTCTTTTCCATCAATTGGAGGAAGCATGAGCTACACGCAGAAAGTTCTCGACGAGCTCAAGGCCCGCTATCCCGAGCAGCCTGAGTTCATCCAGGCCGCAACCGAGATCCTCGGCACCATCCAGCCGGCGCTCGACGCCCATCCCGAGTACGAGGAGGCCGCCCTGCTCGAGCGCCTCGTCGAGCCCGAGCGCATCGTTATGTTCCGTGTCCCCTGGGTCGACGACCAGGGCAAGGTCCAGGTCAACCGCGGCTACCGCGTCGAGTTCAACTCTGCCATTGGGCCCTACAAGGGCGGCCTGCGCTTTAACCCGACGGTCACCCTGGGCATGCTCAAGTTCCTGGGCCTGGAGCAGATCCTCAAGAACAGCCTGACCACCCTTCCCATGGGCGGCGGCAAGGGCGGTTCCGACTTTGACCCCAAGGGCAAGTCCAACAACGAGATCATGCACTTCTGCCAGTCCTTCATGACTGAGCTCTATCGCCACATTGGCCCCAACACCGACGTTCCCGCCGGCGACCTGGGCGTTGGCGGCCGCGAGGTTGCCTACCTGTTCGGTCAGTACAAGCGCCTGACCAACGAGTGGACCGGCGTTCTTACCGGCAAGGGCCTCTCCTTTGGCGGCTCGCTCGCCCGTACCGAGGCCACCGGTTACGGTCTGGTCTACTTTGTGGACGAGTACCTCAAGAGCCGCGGTGACTCCTTCGAGGGCAAGAACGTCGTCGTTCACGGCTCCGGTAACGTCGCTATCTACGCGGTCCAGAAGGTCGCCCAGCTCGGCGGCAAGGTGCTCGCCTGCTCCGACACCCATGGCTGGGTCGAGGATCCCGACGGCATCGACTACACCGTGCTCGAGCATGTCTACAACAAGAAGCGCTCCGGCCACGACAAGGGCGTTACGCTCGCTATGTACGTCGACGAGAAGCCCAATGCCACGTGGCACGAGGGCGACGGCCGCGGCGTGTGGCAGCTGCCCTGCGACATCGCGCTGCCCTGTGCTCGCGAGAACACGCTGCTGCTCGAGGACGCCCAGGCGCTCGTCGCCAACGGCTGCAAGGTGGTCGGCGAGGGCGCGAACATGCCCACGACCATCGAGGCTACGACCTACTTCCAGGAGAACGGCGTCGCCTTTATGCCCGGTAAGGCTGCCAACGCCGGCGGCGTGCTCGTGTCCGGCCTGGAGATGAGCCAGAACGCCGAGCACCTGTCCTGGACCTTCGAGGAGGTCGACGGCAAGCTCGAGCAGCTCATGCGCGGCATGTTCCACAACGTGGACGACACCGCCAAGGAGTACGGCGAGGAGGGCAACTTCGTCATGGGTGCCAATATCGCCGGCTTCCTGAAGGTCGCCGACGCCATGCTCGCCCAGGGCGTCTGCTAAATCTTCGCTCGATATAGCATGTGATAAGGCTCTCAGCCATTCCGGCTGGGAGCCTTTTTCTATGGCGGTGAGGGTCGTGCGCTCTCGTTTGGTACACTTAGAGGTACTGGACAAGTGAAGAGATGGGGGAGAACGTGCTCAAGTTCGGTACCTACGTCCGTGTTGGAAACGCGGCCGAAGCCTATGAGCTCTTGCAGAAGAACCGCAACAACAAGATTGTGGGCGGTGGCATCTGGATGCGCCTGGGTTCGCGTCGCGTGGCGACGGCGATTGACCTTTCGGCCTGTGGACTCGATCAGATCGAGGAGACCGAGACCGAGTTTCGTATCGGTGCCATGTGCACCCTGCGCCAGCTCGAGCGCCATGCCGAGCTCAACGCGCTTGTCAACAATGTCTTTGAGTTTGCCGTCCACGATATCGTGGGCGTCCAGCTTCGCAACACCGCCACGGTGGGCGGTAGCATTTACGGCCGCTTTGGCTTCTCGGACGTTCTCTCCGCCTTTCTCGCGCTCGATTCCTATGTTGAGCTGACGGGCGCCGGTCGCGTGCCGCTCGCCGAGTTCGTGGACATGGGCTACGTGCGCGACGTGATCGAGCACGTCGTGGTCGTTAAGCACTACTATCGC
>CAVALS010000135.1:0-7080 GCA_963589385.1 Bacteroidaceae bacterium | reverse complement strand
AGACGGGATATCGATCAACCATTTGGAGCTCCGTCGATCTTCAATGAGCGGGTCTCCAGAAAAAGGCTTTATTCCAGCAAAGCTCAAGGAGATTGAGGCGATTGAATCGATTGCTGCTCAGCTGCCCGCAGGTGTTGAATATTTAAAACACAGAGAATGGCTGTTAAAAGTGAGGTCTTCAATTGAAAGAGACATCGAAGACGAAAAGTGGAGGCTATTCCACGGCAGGCAGTAATCGACTTTAACACCTAGAATTAGGAAAAGCCTCGGGGGCTCCTGCCTAGCCCTTCGACCTGCACTGCGTGCAGAAGACAGTCGAGGACGAACCGTGGTGCAGCTCCATGAGCTCGAGCTGCATCGCCCTGATCAGGTCGTCGAGCTTGTTCAGCAGCCACTCGTCGATGTTTGTGTCAACGGCCAGCTGAATACTGTTCAGTTTTACGCTACCACTGACAGCGAGGCCGAAGTGGCTCGTTGCCATTTCGAAGCCGCGCGCGCGGCGCGGAAGGGCGGCGTGGACCCCGAGTCCACTGCCTGCAAGCTCGACAAGATGATTTGGTTGCTCTGCACAGGCGACTTCTACCGCGAAGGGGGTCTAAAGCTCTTTTCAACCAATGCACTTGTTGAATCGAACCTGAGCGCCTATTCGGGGGATGGCATTTAAATTGGAGCCACTTTCAGAAAAGCGGCGCTGCAAACGCATGCCAAAACTGGCAAATTATTATGAAAGGTAATCTTATGGTAAACGCAGAGGAATCAACTAAGGCCGGTCTATCGCGCTTGCAAGACGACGCAAGGCCGACTATTTGCAGCGACTCTCTCGAACTTATTTCGAATATCGCAGAGGTTGGCCTGGACGAAATTCTCCAAAACGAGTTCTTGAAGGACATCCCCGTCATCTCAAGCCTAGTGAGCATCTACAAAATCGGAAACAATATCCACAATGCGCATCTGCTGAAGAAGTATGCGTGTTTCCTCGATGAGTTCAACCGCGACTCTTTTGAAAATGGCTCATGGAACAAGTACAAGCAATACTTTGAAGAGTCAAATAGGAAGCGCGATATTGAGTACCTGCTTATCCTGCTCGAAAGATACATTGAGGAGGACAAAGCGCGGCGACTAGCAAAGATTTATGAGGCCTACCTAGATAAAGAAATTAGCTGGGACGATCTTCGTTTGTTTGCAGAGACTTTGGACAGATTTCTACCTGGAGACTACGAAATGCTTCGAGAAAAGGAAACTTTTCAGACGCTCAGAGGCAGAGATGCAGAAGTTCTTCTTCGATTAACCGGGCTGGGATTGCTGATTGAGGATATCCATCGGCAGCAGTGGGACGTAGTAGATACGACGCTCATCTTCGACGATCCCGACGAAATTGAGAAAGAAGAAAGGGTTTATCGTAGGACCGAATTTGGAAACAGGATGGTATCTATACTTGGCTAGCTACTGCAGACAACAATCTGAGCGCGCTCTTGTCGTCTTGGTTAAACTGCTCGGATCTACCAGTGATTTTTACTGCATTAGGCATTCGGAAAGGGAATCGGTTCTTCACGATTCGCATCCTTTCTAGTGCTGCCTTTATTTAATGATCGAGATATGCTCGGCGACTGCGGTGTTCTGCCCCTTAGGTTACAGACGGTTGTTTCTATTGAGCTTCCAGAGGAAATACATGGGGTTCTCTTTTGCCTTGGCTTCTCGCAAGAAATCTGCGGATTGAGATGCAACGGCCCCTATGCCGGCAGCCCCGAGGAAGGCCATGGCATCAGAAGGTGATGCGATTCCGTATTGCCCCAATGTAAAGCTCGCAATTCCGATAGCGGCTTCAATGCCTGCGGAGGTGACTAATCGGGATCGCTCGTTTTTCATCACTAAAGATATCTTGTGAAGCTCGGGCTCTATTAGGTCGTTCTTCAGGTCAGCTAATGTCGAGGTGTCGATGGGCCTTTCGCTCAGGCCTTTGGACAAGGTATCCCTAAACACAAGAAACGACTCTTCGTTTCTAATGCGGCAATCAAGGATGCTACGCAACGTTGCATTTTCAGCAATGGGGAGGGGGCAAGATAACCGGCGAATGGGTATGGTCTGATCTTTTCGAGGATAAAGGGTGGAAGTTGCGGACTCGAGGAACTCAATCTGAGCTGGACGAGTGGTTAAATACGAGCTATTCGAAAAATAGGGATTGACGAGGGCTTGAAAGCAATCGTCCAACAAAGGCAGTAGGATAGTCGAGATGCCGCCTTTCTCCAGCATGTCTCTATCCAATCGCGTTTCGCCTTGGCTTGCATAGAGCGATTCGTATTCAGACGGGATTACCAGGAAATCGACATCCATCTCATCATGGGACCCATATGCATCCATTCCCTCA
The DNA here is from genome assembly GCA_963589385.1 of Bacteroidaceae bacterium. Taxonomy (GTDB): domain Bacteria; phylum Actinomycetota; class Coriobacteriia; order Coriobacteriales; family Coriobacteriaceae; genus Collinsella. The sequence goes on along the minus strand of CAVALS010000135.1, from coordinate 4,715 downwards.
ATCGCTACACACAGATTCCCATCTGGTGCTTGTTTTAAAGTGCACGAGGTAGAGGAACAGAATTGTCGTACGAGTTCATCCCAATAACTCGATATCAATCCTTTTGCTTTTGATTCTCTTTCGATTTGTCGCGCTAGGCAATCTTTGCAAAGAGGAATGTAATTGCTCGAAAATCCGAGTATTCCAGCTTTGACTATGTCTTCGACTCGCATGGTCAAATAGATCCCGAATGCAAGTTCATCGACTGAGGCATAATCATCGTGCCCCATTTCGAATGCCGATTCTATAGGGCAATGAATCAGTGTTTTATCTGCATACAATGCTGAGAACTTTGCCAAATGGTAAATGTTTTGCTCTCGACAGGCATAGTCAGTGCAGGGGAATTTGCCTCCTTCAAGGGTGGAGTCAACAGAAAAATTGAACAGGGATTGATTTTCGATTTTTTCGATTGGGATAAGGGGTGCAAGGCCCCTAATAAAGGCGTCGAACCTCCTTTGCCCCAGTTCTTCTAGGTACGCAATTATTTCGGCAAGAGAGCTGTTCTTGAATGCGGCTAGATAAGAATAAAGGTCATCGTATGCATGAGTCGCCATTTCGCTCACCTACACTTTCGGAAAGAGTTTTGCGTCGTTATTTCCGAGGCGTCGTTGGGCTCGCAATCGACTCTAGTGTGCAGCTGCTTCTCGACGTACTCCCTCATGTTCTGCCTCCACATGTAACTAATTGATTTGCTATGTGCCATTATGAATGGTATATAGCAAATCAATTAGTTACATTTAATGGAGCATTGCGAGCGTGGCGCGCGCAAAGAAGAGTCGTTGTATGGAGGCTTCCGGCAACGGCCTTTTGTACGTCCGTGACTGTTGGGTGCTATCGCGGATGACGTCATTGTTGCCTGCACTCTCGATCCAAGGATGTAATTACGGAAGTGCGGGGAAAATCGAGAACCTTCGAGCACAACGCGATTTTTAGCACCAAAACCGCAGTTCGCGGAAGCGAAAACTGGGGCCTGGTTAGCATTTCTTCGATTTTCCCCGCACTTCCGAATTTGACCCCTTGCCGCACCTTGATCACGTCTTCAAGTGGCTGGTTCATCGCTAATGGAGTTTTCTGCGGTGCTTGAATTGCGGTGTTGTGATTAGGGCAAAAGGCTCTTGGCTCCGGGGAGGCTCATCGCACGAAAATTCAAGTTGCTGCTGAAGTAGGGCTTGCTTCGGCAGCGCTAACAATAAGGGCGGCTCTGCTAGTCTCGGGAGACCGCGGCATTCGGCGGGCCTGCCGAATGCCGCGGTCAGTAGCGGTCAGTAGCGGTCAGTAGCGGTCAGTATATTCTTCGGAGCCGTTTCTCTGGGCTTCGGCGGACTTGCCAACTCGCGCTTGGGCACTACTCAGTAGATTACTCAGCAGTGCCCAGTAGATTACTCAGTAGTGCCCAGCAGGGGGAGGGCAGCAAACGCAATGGGCCTGTTTCCCGGCTAGGACCTGCAGCCTCAAACTTCGCTTGGCATCCTGTAGAACTGGTGCGGGTCTTTCGGGCTTTTCCCTACCCATTCCAACAGGCCTCGCCCGGCAAGGTCTTTCAGAGTCTTCGAGGCCGTTTTCCTACCGACATTGGACTCCCGCGCGAGGTCGGAGGTCGTGATTTTCCCCTGAGCGGCGGCAATTGCCATCGCTGCTCGTTCGCGCTCGCTGAGGAGCGGTCGGTTGTCGGCCGCGGTTCTCCTGAAGGCCGCTTTCTGTAACCCAGGACGCTCGAAGACGACGACGGTGCTGTTGACGGTCTGCTCGAAGCGGAACCTCACGCCGGCTGCCTCGCAGGCCTCCTTGATGCGCGGTATGCCCGTGCCGTACTGCTCGATGACGCCGGCGCGGAACAGGGTGCGCGCGATCGCGGGGTTTCGGAGGCCGAACTCGCTCGCGGTACCGTCTAGGTGCTCTTGCGGCGAGTCGCCCTCGGGGAACAGGCCCGGGCTCACGATCTGGACGGTGTCCATGAACACGTTGACCTCGACGGCGGTGCCGGTGGTGTAGTCGCGGTGGCACAGCGCGTTGGCAACCGCCTCGCGGATGGCCTCGGCCGGGATCTCGGGGATCTCCTTGCGGTACATGCCCGTCTCGCCGATGACGAACTCGCGCCTGATGTTCGACGTCACGAAGTACTCGGCGAAGTCGAGCAGCTTGAGCATGGTGCCGCACTCGCGGCGCAGGTCGAGGATCTTGGCCTTGGTGTTGCCGCCCAGAAGCCCCAGCTTCATCCTGGGGTAGGTGTCGGATCCCTCGCAGAACAGCTCCACCGCGGCGTTTCTTAGGCTGCCGTCGGGCGCGACGAGGTCGAGCCTTGCCAAGGTGTCCTCCACGCCGGCGAACCCGCCGCCCACGCGTCCGGCCCTGCCGCCGCGCGCGACGAAGTCACGCACCGCCTGCTCGTCGGCGTCGGAGACGGGCCTGCCGGACGGCAGCGAGTCCCACGGGCTACGGGCGCGCTCACGCTTGACGACCATGGCGCTCAGCTCCGAGGCCGACAGCGCTTTGTTCGAAGTCCCCACGCGGGTGAAGTAGCGTCCGTCGGCGGAGTAGGGGGCGTCGGCACCTGAGAAGGCAATTTTGATGTATCGCAGCCCATCATCGGCGTCGAGGCACTCGACCGTCGGGAACACCGCGGGCTCGATCTTGTCGGACACCCACGACGTCACCTGGCGCAGCGTTGCGTCGCTGACATCCTGGCCGATGACATCGCCGTTGTCCTTCACGCCGAAGTAGAGCTCGCCGCGGCCGTGCTTGTTCAGCATGGCGCTGATGGCTTGCAGTGCTTCTTTATGCTCGCCAGTGGACTTCTTGAACTCGACGGTCTCGCTCTCGCTGCCCAGGTTCATCCGCGCTGCCTTTCCCGTTCGTTGCTTGTCTCGTTGGATTATACCGTGGTCACCATGGGCGAAAACGTGGAAGCGCGCTTGCTTGCCTCTACCATGTTCTCATGCGCCTTAATGCCCTTTGTGAAGAATCATCCCATTGGGAAACGGGTCCCTATGGAACGATTTTGGTATCAGGCATAGGGGGGCGCTATCGTGGATGTCGTCACCATTGCCTGCGCCCTCGATCCAGAGATGTAATTACAGAAGTGCGGGGAAAAATCGAAAACCTTCGAGCACAACGCGGTTTTTTTGTATCAAAACCGCAGGTCGCGGAAGCCTAAAACGGGGGTCTGGTCAGCATTCCTTTGGTTTTCCCCGCACTTCCGAATTTGGCCTCTCGCCACATCCCGATTACGTCTTAAAGTGGCGCAAAAAGCCGTGTGCTCTGCTTGATTTTGCTCAGGAATTATGCCTGAGGGGTAGTGGATTCGCCTTTCTCCGCCGTGCAGCGGCACGTGTAGGGCTCTCTGGCTCAGGCGCGAGTCGCTTCCCGTCTGAAAAAGTTCTTAAAACAGCTTTAAAGTTGCCTTTGGCCTACATTGACAGCGTACAATACGCATGTTTACCATGGCAAAAGCTAAATTTGGGGAGGGGGAGCGCACGGTGGAAGTGCTGGTTGTTGGCAATACCGCGTATGTCGATGACGACTTTTGTGCCAAGGCGTTTCCCGGTGACCATGTTCAGGTCGTGGCGGCCAACGAGGCGCGCCGCGACGGGTCGTCGCTCCATGCGTCTTGGAAAGAGCTGCTGCAGCACCTGGACCAGGCTTACGAATTCGACCGTGTGGTCTACCTCTCTACCTATCTCACGCCGCATACCGAGGCCGTTGGCGACATCGAGCTGCTGCGCTCCGTCTTTCGAGCTTGCATGGGTCGCCAGATTCAGCTGCTGTTTGTGACTGGTCCCATGGGAGCGGACGGTGCGGTGGACGTTGCGGGGCAAAACGGCAAGGGCATCATTGCCCGTGCGGCCAACGACCTGTGCCGCTACTATGCGGTCCGCGACGGCATTCAGGCCAAGATCTTGCGCGTGCCGTATCTGTACACCGCCTCGCCCACGCTGGAAGACCCGATTTTGACCCCGCTGTTCGAGGCGTGCTCGCAAGGCTCTGCTGTCATGAGGGCTGGGGCGGACTCACCGCTCGGTGCCCTCTGCGCCGAGGAGCTGGCCGTTCTGGTGCGTCGCATCTTCGACAGCTGGGATGCCACATTCGAGGAACTCGAGGTTCCGGATAGCTTTGCCCACACCGTGGGAGACCTGGGCGAGGCGCTCAAGGGCTTGTTCCCGGGGCTCGACATTACCTACGACGGGGACGCCGTCGTCTCCATTGCTCCGAGCGATACCGTCCGCACGCGCTACGGGTGGTTCCAGCGCTATGACGTGCTGCGCGATCTTTCGACCATACACGCCCGCTGGGAGCAGACCCTCGCGGGCAAGCGCCATCCGCTGCGTGCCGCCATCGACCGCATGCGCGGGCGGACACTGCCCATCAAATGCCTGGAGACCGCGCTGGCCTGGGTGCTCTTTGAGGGCCTGGAGCTGGTGTTTTCGCAGTCTGCTCAGCTTAACGTGCTCGACTACCGCCTGCTGTACGTGGTACTGATCGGCACGCTGTATGGGCTCGATTTTGGCCTGGTTGCGGCGCTGCTGGCGTCGGTGGGTTTGGCCGCGAGCTACTTTACTCAGTACGGTTATACCTTCCAGGGTCTCTTTTACGAGCCGTCCAACTGGCTGCCGTTTATTGCGTACTTTGTGGTGGGTGCCGTGTGCGGCTATGTGCAGCTGGGCAACAGCGAAGCCATT
>CAVALS010000134.1:0-7117 GCA_963589385.1 Bacteroidaceae bacterium | reverse complement strand
GAGGTCATGGATGCCGCACAGCTCGCATGGCTGCAAGACCATCTCTGGATCCTCTCCGGCCTCTACGGGTGCGTTCGTCCCTTTCATGCCGTCGAACCGTATCGGCTGGAGATGGGCGCGAAGCTCGCCGTTGACGATGCCCGAGACCTCTACGCGTTTTGGAGCGACAAGCTCGCGCGGGCTATCGCCCCGGCAGGCTCAAACACCACGATCGTCAACCTCGCCAGCGTAGAGTATGCCAAAGCCGTTCTGCCCCACCTCGCGGGCGACGCCACAGCCGTCACATGCCTCTTTGGCGAGGGCATCCGCAACGGGAAGCCCATCCAACAGTCGACCGCCAGCAAAAAGGCGCGCGGCTCCATGGTGCGGTGGATGGCAGAAAACAAGCTCGAGGATGCAAGCGAACTTACCGCATTCAATATCGGCTATCGGCACATCCCCGAGCTTTCAGACAAAAACACCCTGGTTTTCATGAACGCGCAGGCACTATAGGCCCGCCGTTTCCAAACACCCCGTTACTCCGCCAAGCCATCGGCCTTTGCAATCTCGCTCGTCGAGCCATTTTGGTAGGTAATCTTAACGTGCTCTACGTCGGATACCGTAACGCCCGACGGAGGTTCCAGACGCCACTCCGTCAGAGCGATATCCATGGTCGTGGGCACATCGCCCTGATCTTTGAGCTTCACCATGAGTGTTTTGAGTGCCTCATCAAACGTCACGCGTTCGATTTCTTCGCCCGGAATAGACCCGCCGCTCAACTGCAGCTGCACAAACTCGTCGCGCGGATACCAATAGTCGCCCGGTGCGGCAACCGTGTTGCCACCAGAAACTTTCATGGTCATAATCGGCAGGGCATCGTCGGCTTCAAACCCCCAGGTGACGCCGCCACGACCGCCGAACGTCCAAATACAAAAGGCAATCACCAACACGGCAAGCACCGCAAAACCAATCGCGACAAGGCCATGGTGCGCACGGCTTTCCTCGGCCGATACATCCCATTGTGTCTCTCGATATAGATGCTTGTCTTCCATGTTCGCCTCCCCACAGGCACGCTTGTTGGCCCAATCGTACCCATTCAGGCTATACTTGAGCCCACCACATAAACGGGGAGCTTGCAGGACAAGACGGCAGGCTGAGACTGGGCGCGCCCGCCCTGACCCGCAAACCTGATATGGGTAATGCCAACGAAGGGAGCCATGCCAATGAGCACACAGACCGAGCCCAAGCTCGTCACGCAAATCGACTTTGCCCGCGCCGGGCAGATCACACCGCAGATGAAGGAGGTCGCCGAGCGCGAGCATCGCGACCCCGAGTACATCCGCGAGCGCGTGGCCGACGGCCGCATCGCCATTCCCGCCAACATCGTGCACATCAAAAAGGGCATGCGCGCCTTTGGCGTCGGTGAGGGCCTGTCCACCAAGGTCAACGTGAACCTGGGCATCTCGGGCGACAAGGCCGATGCCGCCGAGGAATGGAAGAAGGTCAAGATCGCCGAGGACTTTGGCGCCGACGCCATCATGGACCTCTCCAACTCGGGCAAGACACGTCAGTTCCGCCAGCAGCTCATCGACGAGACGCCGCTCATGGTAGGCACCGTCCCCATGTACGACGCCATCGGCTACATGGAAAAGCCGCTGGTCAAGCTCACCAAGGACGACCTGTTCGAAGTCGTGCGCGCGCATGCCGAGGACGGCGTGGACTTTATGACCATCCACTGCGGCATAAACAAGTCGGTCACCAAGACCTTTAAGGAGACCGGCCGCCTGATGAACATCGTGAGCCGTGGCGGCTCACTGCTGTTTGGCTGGATGGAGGTCACCGGTAACGAGAACCCATTCTACGAGTTCTACGACGAGTTGCTCGAGATTTGCCACGAGTACGACGTGACGATTTCGCTCGGCGACTCCTGCCGCCCGGGCTGCCTCTACGACTCCAACGACGCCACCGAGACCGCTGAGATGATCGAGCTGGGCAAGCTGTGCAAGCGCGCTTGGGCCGCCGGCGTCCAGGTCATGGTCGAGGGCCCGGGTCACATGGCGCTCGACGAGATCGCCGCCAACATGAAACTGCAGAAGCGCCTGTGCCACAATGCTCCGTTCTATGTGCTCGGGCCGCTGGTGACCGATATCGGCGTGGGTTACGACCACATCACCGCCGCCATCGGCGGCGCCGTCTCCGCCAGCTCCGGTGCCGACTTCCTGTGCTACGTGACACCGGCAGAGCACCTATGCCTGCCCAACGCCCAGGATGTGCTCGACGGCCTCATGGCCACCAAGATCGCCGCACACGCCGCCGACATCGCCAAGAAGGTGCCCCACGCCCGCGACATGGACGACAAGATGGGCCAGGCACGCCGCAAGCTCGACTGGGACGCCATGTGGAAGTGCGCGCTCGACCCGGTTACGGGCAAAAAGCGCTACGAGGAGTCCCCCGCCGCCACCGAGGGCACTTGCACCATGTGTGGCAAGATGTGCGCCGTCCGCACCGTCAACAAGATCTTCGAGGGCACCACGATCGACCTCGGCATGGAGGACTAGCCCTGTCGCCGCGGCCGCTTCTGGCGGTGAACTGGTGCCTGTCAATTGTTAACGTGTGAACATTTGCTTGCATTTGCGTAAAGATTGCATCGCCCGCCCGGGTTCGACATAGAGTCGGCCCGGGCATCTTTATAATGCTGGCTTATAGACCCATTTGATTCCGACCGAACAAGGGAGCGAACATGGATCGCAGTAAGGTACCTGCCGTTCTATCCATCGCAGGATCCGATTCCAGCGGTGGCGCCGGCATTCAGGCCGACATCAAGACCATCACGGCGCACCGCCTGTATGCCGAGACGGCCATCACCGCCATCACCGCACAGAACACCCTGGGCGTCACCGCCGTGCAGAACATCTCCCCGGATATTGTCGCGGCACAGATCGATGCCGTTTTTGACGATATCCGCCCCAACGCCGTCAAGATTGGCATGGTTTCCTCTGCCGAGATTATCGATGTTATCGCCGACCGCCTGAGCGCCTGGAACGCGACAAACGTGGTAGTCGACCCCGTCATGGTCGCCACCTCGGGCGCGCGGCTGATTGCCGAAGATGCCGCCGAGGCGCTCACGCGTCGCCTGTTCCCACTGGCGACGGTTATCACGCCCAATATTCCCGAGGCCATGGCCCTGCTCGACTATGAGGTCGACTCCGAGCGCACGCAGCAAAATGCTGCCATGCTCCTCACCCGCCGCTTTGGCTGCGCGTCCCTCGTTAAGGGCGGGCATCTTGTCAACGAGGCCAACGATGTACTGGCCGAACCCGCACCACTCGATGATGAGGGCAACCACCTAGGCGATCCGCTCACCACGTGGTTCCGCCACAAGCGTATTGAGACCGACAACACGCACGGCACCGGCTGCACGCTCTCGTCCGCCATCGCCTGCGCGCTGGCCCAGGGCATGGAACTTGCCGACGCCGTCAACGCCGGCAAGGCCTACCTAACCGGCGCTCTTGCCGCCGGCTTTGACATGGGCAAAGGCTCCGGCCCCGTCAACCACATGTGGCAGTACTGACCTGTAGGAACGACAAAAACGAACACGCTGTTTACCTGCTGGTTTAAGTACGACAGCAACGGCAGAAGCGCGTAAAAACGGGTTAGCGCGCGCACTTGGGATAATTTGGGGATACGCTAAGGTCACCGTCGAACTGACGAATCATCTTGTTTAATTCAGGAAAAAGCTCCCTCCCTGGACAACCAGGGAGGGAGCTTTTTCGTTTGTTGCCAATCAATAATCGAGGGTCATCGGTACAACCCACGGACCAGCGCCTTGCCGATCGCGACGTTGGTGTCACGGCCGTGGTAGCCATCGGCGCCTGACGAGCCGCACGAGATGCCATGCGCGATAAGCCAACACTGGTGCTGTTTGATGGTTCCGCTGTTCATCTGGCGACCCTGGACACCGCAGAACTCAGGGTAGATCTTGCAACCCACTTTGCGCTGAAGCGCCAGGACCATATCAGAGCCGCAACCTTTTCCGGCCTTCGCCCACTCGACGCAGCCCGCATCGACGGCCCAGAAATAAGACTTGTTAGTGAGCCACTGACCCGAGATGACCCCGTCGGCGGAGGTCCCAAGCTGGCGCTGAAGCTCCCTAATCATCTTGGGACCGAGGTAGCGCGTGTCACCGAGGCTCGAGACGGTGTTATCCCTGACCTCGGTGTGTGTGCCGCCGAGCGTCTTGCCGTCGCCGAGCCAGTACAAGGTGCCGTCCCACGGATAGCTGTAGTACGGCTTGATGTTGCTCTCGCGCCCCGTCTGATCGCCCTCTGCACCGGTGACGGTGCCTTTTTCCGAGATGGAAAACTGCGCCAGCATGTCGCCGCGTATGGAGCCGTAGGGCGAGATGCACACGGCGGTGTGATGCCTCTCGTTGAGATAGATGCCGCGCCGCGCCGACTTTACGCCCATCTTTCGCCATCCGAAAAGCCCGGTCTTGAGCAACTGCGTGCGCATGTTGCCGGTATAGGTGGCGCCGAACGTGTTCACGCCAACGGCGCGCAGGGCGGTTATCACCGCCGAGCTACAGTCACGGTCGCCGCCCGCGACGGTCACAGTCGTGCCATCGGAAAGAGTGATGACCTCCGTGGTGCCGTCGCCCATGCGGTTTATCTGGGAATAGCCGTGTCCCGTTCCCCCGTCATGCGAGACGAGGTGCTCAATTACCTGCGCGAAGGCCTCACGCTGAGTGATCGCCACTAGCGTCGCCTCCTCCATCGTGCTTGAAGATGCGCATGAGCGGGGTGTCGCGCAGCTTGGGATAGCCTGAGCAGACGTTCTCCCTGCAGCTCGCGACCTCCATGAGGGCGATGTAGGCGCAAACGACCGTGACGGTCACGCCGCCCAGGCCAAGGCCCACGACGTGCTGCGTGCCCGCCTCGATGATGATGGAAAGCAGGATAACGCAGAGGAGCTGCGCCTTGTGGCCGAGCCCCTCGCGCATCTTGGAGCTCGAAACGGTACCGTTGATGACGGCGCTGATGAAGCCGGTGACGATGTCCATGAGCATTAGTGCGCATGCAATGCTAATGGCCCAGACCTGAGGTTCAGTTAGCTGTACGGGCATGTTGGGCATGCGAACCTCCCCTAACCGTTGCTCACGATGGTCCAGGCGCTGTCAGAACCGAAGGCGCCCGGCTCCAGCGTGTTCTTATCCATTAGCGACTCATACACTTTGCCGTACTTAGAGACTCGGTCGCCCTTAGCGTACGTCTTGCCGCCGACCCACTCGGGAACGCCCTCGCCGCCGGCCGTGGACGCCACGACCTTCGCCCAGTGCTGAGGGTCGGAAACGGGGTCCGCAGCGGTTGCCGTGTGGCCGGAGATGGCCTTGTAGAGCGTGCCCTGCCAGAGCACGCGGGCTCCTTGCTCATAGACATAACCGCATGCATAGAGTGGATAGAGCGCCGGAACCTTCAACGCATCATCGTCGGAGAGGGCGGCCGCCTGGATCTGGGCGAGCATGAGGGCAGCGTCCTGAGGCGTTCCGGCATCGGGAACGAGAGTCCACACCTGCCAGATGGTGCCGTCATGCTGCTCATAGGCGAGCACCGTGTGGTAACCGGCGTCGGGGTTGGGTTCCGCCGCCTCGCGAATCGGCAGGCCGGAGCCGTCCGTAGTCAGGTAGACAGACCCAGATACAAATTGTCCGTAAAACATTTTTCTCCTTAATGGTTGATTCTTTCCCAAAGCTCCGGAGCCGCATCGGGCTCAGATCCGATACGGGGTGCATGCGTCTGCAGGCACTTGTACAGGTCGCCTCCATATGCCACGCGCGCGCCAGCGGCATACGAGGCCTCACCCACATACCACGGCCGGATGAGCTGGGGTACCTTCAGCGCGTCCACATCACCGAGAGTCTCGGCGGACATGGCAGCAAGCCGCACCGCGTCATCGCGCACCCTGTCTGGCACGATACTCCATACTTGGTAGATGGAACCGCCCCGCTGCTCATACGCCATGTCCGCCTTGAAACCCTCGGGGACCTCAGGTTCATCAGACGCGAGAATCGGGAGGCCCCTCCCGTCTGTCGCCAGGCGCACTGCGGGCCCGACAAGGGTCCCGATCAATGCCATTTAGACTCCTTTCTCTCGACCTCTCGTGGCAGAAATCCCACGCGCGTATCCTCTCCTTGAGAGCCCACGCGTCTGGGATTTACGGGATTGGAGACCATGATGAAAGTTGCAGAGGCCGCCTCGAGGTACATGGACGATAAGCGCGGCAGGCTGCGCGCCTGCACCCTGGCCGGATACGAGAGCGCGCTAGCGCTGCACGTCCTACCTCGCTGGGGCGAGCTGGAACTCGAGGCGATAACGCCCGAGGGCGTGCAGGGCTGGATTGATGCGTTTGATCTGCCGGGGGCCGCCGAAAAGGCATACAAGACCCTGCGGCAGGTTATCCGCTGGGCCATCCGCCGCCTCGGTGTGCGGATGTACGACCCCACCGCCGCCGGTGTCGAGCTGCCGCACAAGCCGGCGCACCGCCCACGCACGATGGAGGCGAGCCAGGTCCGTGCCTACCTCCGCGCGCTGTGGGGACACGAGTGCGAGGCGGTCGCAATCTGCTCGGTAACCCTCGGGCTGCGGCGCGGCGAGGCGTGCGGCCTCAAGTGGTCGGACATCAACCTGCGCACCGGCGAGGTCCGCATCCGCCGTTCGAGGCAAGTCGTGCGCGGCAATGAGGTCGTCGAGGCGCCGAAGACCGAGCGCTCCGCGCGGTCCTGCTGGCTCCCCCGCTTCGCCATCAAGCGCCTGCGCGCGCTGCGAAAGGGCCGCTCAGGCTGGCTGTGCGAACTGTCGCCCGACGCCATTGCGCGGCACATCAAATCCGCATGTCGCCAAGCCGGAGCCGCCTGGACCTCGATGACGGAATGCCGTCACACGTGGGCGACGCTCGCCGTGGAGGCAGGCGTGGGTATTGAGACCGTGGCCATGATGCTGGGACACACCGATATCGGCACGGCATACGAGCACTACATCGTGCCGAGGCCGCGCATCTGCAAGGACGCACAAAGGGTGGTGGAGCGGTTGATACTCGGCGGGTAGGAATTCTGTATCCCCGGTTTCCGTTGATTGCGGCATTA
>CAVALS010000133.1:0-7264 GCA_963589385.1 Bacteroidaceae bacterium | reverse complement strand
ACGGGGCCGGCTGTCTTCTGCCCCTTGATCCTGAAGCGCTCTCCGTATGCCTCGTACACAGTCTCCTTAAGGATCCTGTCGCGCACGACGCGGATGAACCTCTCGCCGGACTCGCGGCACAGCGAGCGTGCGTAGAGCTCGGTGAGCGAATCGGTGGCCTTGGACGCGATGGAAGTGGGCACCGGGGCGAACTTGAATAGGTTGCCCTTCTTGCCCTCGCTCTCGTAGATCATGAAATAGGCGAACGTCTGGGCGGAGTAGCCGCCGAACAGGGCCGCGTCACGGTCGCCCTTCACGGGAATGAGCTTCGTCTTCGTGTCGCGCGGTGAGTAGACGGTCTGCTTCCAGAAGGCCCCGCCCTCCTCGTAGGGGGCAAACGTCACGCGTAGGTTCTTCCAGGAGCAGGCGCGGACGAGCCGCTCGCGCTCGAAATCGGAATCCCACAGCACCTCGGCCGTGTCATAGTCGACGAGGTCGCGGAAGAAGCCGCCGGAGAAGAAGTCGAGCTCGGAATCCGCCCCGCCCCGGCGCTCCTGCACCTCGATATCGCGCATGGTGTGCTCGTAGAAGGCCCTGTTGTTCGACCACATGGGCGCCCTCGTCTCGATGAACCTGCCGGTCGTGAGGGCGATCAGGGCATCGTGTGCGTGGTAGTAGCGGTTGGCCTTGCGGCTTCTCGGGATTCCCGCGCGCCTCCTGACCGAACTGGCGACGCCGGCCTTCACCGGCATGACTTTGACGCCCGCGTAGGTGGCCTCGAGGACCGCGGCGATGAGCTTGCACTCCTGGCTCGTCTCTGTCAGCTGGCGCCCGACGATTGACTTCAGCATCCTCTCCGAGATCTGCGTCCTCATGAGCGCGTTGAGCTTGCGCTCGGTCATGAGGCCCACGCGGCGCAGGTACATCCAGAAGGGCGCCATCTTCCTCTGGATGGGCTGGGGCACGAGGACCGATTCCTTCTTATCGAGGCTCTCGGCGTACAAGACCAATGCCTTGTTGTCAAGCGACTCGTCCTTGCGCACCGACCTCGGCAGGATGCGGTCGACGCAGAAGTCGGCCGATGCGATGCGCGCGATATCGATGGGCCTGCCGGAGTAGAGGCTCTTTCCTGCCTGCTTGAAATAAAGGTACAGGCGCTCGTTGATCTCCTTCTCGTCGAACATACCCAGCTCGCGCAGGAGCCTGGCGGCATCCAGGTCGCGGCGCGCGTCCTCGTCGAGGGCCTTCAGCGCGGCCTCGATCTCCTGGGCGCGGCTTCGCGACCGCTTCCCCTTCAGCTTGTTCGATGCTGTCCTCGTGACCTCGACGTAGACCTTGGCCGGGGCGCAACCTGCCACCGAGGCCATGTCCTCGATGACCTTCATGGCCTGCGAGACGCCGCGTCGGAGCGCCGGGGACCCGGGCAGGGCGTCGATGCCGAGCTCGCCCGCCTTTTCCAGTGCGGCGGCGTTGATCTCGTCGATCTTCGCGCGGAAGCCGAGCTCGGTGTCGCATAAGGCCTGCATCAGGTTCATGGACGTGCCGCGGAACCTGCCGTAGGGCGCACCCTGCTCGAGGACGTCCATGATGCACATGTCGCCGCGCGCGGTATCTGCCCACACGCCCGTGAGCAGTCGCTCGGAGAGCTGGCCCCAGCCCTTGAGGCGCTTCGCGCAAAAGGCCTCAATAGCGTCCTCGCCAAGGATATCCCCGTATTCCTTGGCGACCTTGCGCTTCAGGATGGATCGCTCCTCGAACACGGTGTTCCACAGGATGAGGTCCTCTGCCATGGACTTCTGGGCAGCCGTGAGCGTCCTCACGCCGAAAAGGTCTGCCATCCAGGCCGATATGGACAGGCGCGACGTCATCCTTTTGGCGTCGGATACGCCTTTTACGTGCGGGTGCGCCATCGTGAAGTCGCGCGAGAGGATGTTCGCGATACGGCTGAGGGTCATGACCGAGCCGTCCGACGCCGCCTCGACAACAGAGCGCCTCATCGCGGCATCGAGCGGCAGCCAGTCCTGGCCGTCCTCGGTGTAGCGGATGCCCGCCAGCTCGTTCAGGAACCGGAAGCGCTCGTAGATGAGGGAGTTCGCTGGGAGCACGTCCTCCTCGACTAGATAGGTGCACTTTCCCGTCATGCGCCGGATGAAGGCCTCTGCGGCCGCATCGGTGTCGATATGCTCCTCGTAGTTCCAGGGAGTCACGAAGGCGCGCTCGTGGCCGGGAAGACGGCGCGACCACGCGAACCTCGCCTTGCCGTGTGCGTCCACGGGTGCGGCCGAGGAGTCCAGCGGTCCGACGTAGTACGGAATCCTCGAGGTCAGCACATTCAGGATGTGCGGGCCCGCGTCCCTGAGCCAAGGACTGAACCTGGCCTGGGCGTCGATAATGCTGCCCACGACCTCCGCATGGAGCTGGTAGGGAATCGCGCTGTTGTCCGTGGTGTGGATGCGGCGCAGGAACCTGTGCTCGCCGAGCGCCGCGACCATATCGACGTAGGCCGGATCCGTTACTGCATCCGTGCCCTTGAAGATCCTCTCCACCCTCTTCTTGAACTCCTCGTAGGGAATCACGTTGAGGTCGTAGGCCGTATAGCCCATGTTTCTCTTCGCGCCGTCGAGCTTCTTCACGAGAACCTTGTCGTACCCCCTGCGGCCGGACCTTTTCGGGCCACCGAAGAAGTCCCTGTAGAGCTCAAGCCCGTCCTCGTCTGGACCGTCTGCGGAATCCGCGCGGACGATATATTTTAGTGCGAGGTTCTTCAGGGTGCGCAGTTGGCGCCCGTACACCTCGTACTGGGCTACCTGGTTATGCGAGAGGGTCTTTCCGGGCGCAAACGAGAGAAGTCCCTGTAGGCGCCATGCCGAGTAGAGGCCCCTCGCGGCCTCGATGGTCGGGGCGAGTCGGTCGGGACAGTTGGCAAGGAATTCATCGAGTGCGTCGGCGTCGGACACGGAAACCTTGCCGATCTGCTCGCCCTCGAGCGCGAAGGCGTCCATGTTCGCCTTGTAGCCGGCGACGAGGTCGCCCAGCGCCTTTGCCTGCGCACGTGCGATCTTGGCGTCGATATCGTCGCCCGTTACCGAGACGGCGCCGGACACGGCCTTCTGGAGCTCACGGGCCGTCCAGGAGCCGTCCATATCGGTAAGCGCGCCGCCGTCGAGCTCGATAGCCTCGTCGCAGGCCTCCCCCAGGGAGTCGAGCTCGCGCACGAGGGCCTCCACCTGAGCGGAGGGGTCTGAGTTCGCCGACGTCACGTCATGGCCTTCCATGAGGTAGTGCCCGCGTCGCACGACATGGTTGGCGACAGCCCAGAAGATGAGCCTCGGGTCGCGGGGGCCGTCTGATTCCATGAGGTCGACGTCGAGGTGCGCGAGCGTGGGGTAGCCGTCCAGAAGCCCCTGCCATGCGGCAGCGGTGGGGTCTGCCGCGATATCGTCGCGCATGAGTTTGTAGGACATCCGGCGCCTGACGAAGAAATCGGGGTCGATAGGCGCGATCGCCGGGGCGAACACGCGCTCCATCTCGCGCTCCCTACCCCGTGCGCGCTGGAGCCTGCGCCTCGCGGTGCGCGGCATGCGAGCCTCGGAGGCGTGGAGCGCCTCCTTGAAGCATCGTGCGCCCATAACGGGCTGGCCCTTGTGGTAGAGGACATCTCCGTACTCGTCGGTGGCCACGAACCCGATGCTCGTGCCGTCGAGGTCGATTCCGGCATACCACGGACCGTTGATATTTTTAAGTTTCCTAGCCATGAGTTCTCCTGTGTGATATAAAGGGATTGTGAGTTGCTGCTCGAAGCGCAGTACCTAAGTCGAAATACGGCTTAAAAGCCACAAACTGCCTTAACAGGCTGCCCCGTATGGGGCTTTTTCTTTATTCCGACATTCCATAGGCATTTAGAGCAGGTGCTCCATGACGGTACCGGTCGAGTCGGTGCGGAAGCGGATGCTGCCCACCGTGTTCTCGTGGATCATGTTGCCGGTCGCCACATCCACGTAGACGGCATCGCTGAGGCCGCGCGACACCTCCATCTCGGTGGCGCCGGTCTCGGAGTCGATGCGGAGCTTTCCGACCTGGTTGCGCACGTGCATTTGGCCCCTGGAGTCCAGGCAGCGCTCGACCGTGCCGCTGCCGGCCTCGGTCAGGTGCACGCTATTCATTTGGAAACTGTTCACAGTTACCCCTCCCCCTCTGCAAGAAGGCATGAGGCCGGGCCTTTCCCGGCATTGGAGGGTTTTATTCAATTATAGACGCGTGTGGGGACACTTCCGGCGGCGATTCGGGGCATCGCCGGAAGGTCAGACTTCACAATTAGACATTGATAAATAGAGCTGTTGACCCGGAAAATGTGCCAAGGCAAGCATCCTCCCTTTCAAAAAGGAAAACCCCGCCCCAGGCTGAATCTGGGACGGGGCCAAAAGGGGAAGGCAAATCGAGCTATATTACGTAAGCGAGTAGCCGTTGGTGCCGATCTTGTTGACGACATTGGTTGCCATCGTGATGACATCGCGGAGCTTGCCGGAATAAGTCGAAAGCACGGTGACAAGTGCGAGGGCAAGCAGGCCGATGAGGATGATCATCTCGGTGGAGATGACGGCACCGAACTTCTCGTTGGCAGCACGACGGACATTGTAGGTCTTGGCCGCGAGATACGTGGCCATGGCGTTCATGGTTGCTGAATCCATGATGCACTCCTTTCGGTTGGGGGTTCGAGTCTTCAGCCCCCGTCGACACGATGGGATGGACCTCCACCCCCAAATAAGATTTTGCCCCGCGAAGTGCATCAACAGAAGGTAATTTGGTGCCAAGGGGTGACAAATGGTGACATGGAAAAACGCAGATAGACCACTACGTACGCGGCCGTACAACATATGTTCGACAAGATTTAATTACCTCTTGGTCGCAGGAGCCACAAAAAGCCTATCCAGCGCTGTGATAGAGTCGAGGCAGCTAACGCGAGGTCACCGACTAGTGAGAGGAACGGCGTATGGCATGCGTACGTGTAACCGGATCGGCCGATGAGATCGAGCTCTTTGCGCGTTCCCTTGGCATGATCCCGAAGCTCCACCGCCGTCGTGACGGCATGATGGCCGGCTATTTCGAGGCGCAGGCCCCGAAGGTTGTCTGCCTGGACCTCGGGACGACGGGGTCCAACCCCGTTGAAGACGAGATCGTGGCCATCACGATCGCGGACTGGGCGGGAAATGTGCTCCATGAGGGGAAATACAGTCCAAGTCGCGGGGAGCTGTGGCAGGCGGCATCTGAGGTCAACGGGGTAGCCCCCGACAACCAGACAGACCTACCCTCCTTTTTCGACGACCAGGTAAAGATTAGGGAGATCATCTGGGGCGCCGACGAGGTTATCGTCTATAACGCCCAACACGTCATGAGGTTCCTGGGACACAACGACGCTGCGCCCGCCTCGGGTGCTAGGGTCACAGACACGATGTTTGAATATTGTCTATGGCTCGGCGTGACGAATCGTAACTACAATCGCCTCGCACACATTGAGCTGACTGATGCGGCCGATCATATCGGCTACGTCCGGCCGGACGGTATGAGTACAAGCCTAGCCAATGCCCTCGCCTGCCTTGCCGTCCAAAAATGGATCGAGCGGCAGCGGCGTGAAGAACAGTAGGCTCTCTGGATATCGGGCTAGTGCGACATGCCCATCGAGTTTGGCGCATCGATGATTCCGTGGATGATTGTTTCGATTTGTGATGCGGGATGATTCCACCGAGCGGCAAGACGCTCAGGGAACTCGGCTTGGAGAGGTGATTAACATGAACGTTAACGATTTTATGTCGAAGCACGATATCACCGATGCCGACCTCGAGCGCATGGCCGCCCCCTATGAGGATGGCGGCTTCGAGCCCGGAGCCGACGGAAAGGTATTCGACGGCTCGCACCTCGATACGATCGGCACTCGCCGTGTGACGGTGATTCACGATGAGAAGGATACTTAGAGGGTTTGCTGTCAGATACGCTACTCCTCGTATTTGTTCCCCTTCCCGCAATTGCAATCCTCGCAGAGCGTCTGCAGATTGCTTATTACGGTCTTTCCCCCGCGTGAGACGGGCTTGATATGGTCGACGTGGAGCTTCACCCCGTCCTCGCGGCCACGTCCGCACTTAACGCACCTGAAGCCGTCTCGGCGCAGCACGTCATAGCGCATCGCGCGCGTGACTTTGGCATGTTCCTCGTCGTTGGCCATACGCCGGTCCTGATACTCCAGGCGACCCTTCTCTCGTTCTTTTTCTTCTTTGATTTGCGGTGCTCTTTTATCAGCATCGTCAGGATCGTCTCTGCCACCCAAAGAACGATGGCGATCTGGATTAGCGGCATGCGCGACTGGAATATCTGGGTATAGACATCGGATGTATCCATAGCGTTCCCTTCCGTTGAAAACAGACGCTTAAAGCATAAAATCCCGTAAACGCCGTCGTTCTCCCACCTGGTGCCATAAGGTGACACCTGACCAGGAACACTTGTTCATAGCCGTCCGCCCGACTGCCTTCGAAACGATGATTGGAACATCGAAAGATCGGACGGAGGGAGAGATATGGCCGAGGAGCTTGACCCTAGCATGCTTCCGAATTGGCTGAGGGACATGGATGACGGCCCGTCGGTAAGGCCCGGTGCAGACGATGGTGCCCGCTACGGCCTCACATGGTGCGGTAGCTTCACAGTCCACGGCCTCGGATTCCAGGAAATGAATGGGACGACGACCGATTTCGCGATGGCTTGGCCCATCGGCAACGGGGCCTGGCAGGTATTGCGGGACGCCTACGACATCTATGACCCCGTCGCCGGGCAGGACGGCTATATCGAGACCGACGATCTCAACGACATCATGCGCGAGAACGGGTTCCGTTCCCTCAATTCATTTACTGCCGCAGAGGGCGAGGGGTGGCGCGAGAGCCTTACGCGCGCCGTCGCCGCAAGGTGGTGCAGGGAGCGATACTCGGTTCCCCTGACCTTTATCGATGGGCCCTCTTCGCTATCCAGGCTCGTCTCCTGCGCCACCGCGTTCGACCCGTATTCGGACAGGGCGCTCGTCGCCACCGCGATCGAGCGGGAGATGGTGCGCCAGGAAAACGCCTACAACATGGCCGCTTACGCCAACGCACGTGATCTCAAGGGCGCGCAGCTTCGCTCCATCGCGGTCGTTCCAGACAAGTCAGTTGGACATGGAATGGGAACGTTGGCAACAGGAGGCCTGCGTCGCCAACAAGACCCGAGAGCAAACGACCGCGGGCACAAGTTCGGGCATCAGCGATAG
>CAVALS010000132.1:0-7352 GCA_963589385.1 Bacteroidaceae bacterium | reverse complement strand
CTTGCAGCGACGGACCTCAGGACGCTCTTACACCACGTCTGCGCGCGCGACCGGCAGCCGGTAGTCTTGGGAAGCGTTATGGGTATTGCGGTGGCTGTAAGCCTTTACCGGATGAGGTCTGCCAGGCACAACTCGCCCTTGGGGATCTTCGAAAGTCGCTTGTATTCCCTGGCGGCTGCCGTAAGCGAATCGGCATCCCAATAACTTTTGAGGAAGCCTTCCCTCTTTACTTCGTGCATGCCGAGCTCCTGTTTGCAGAAGTCGCTCGGTTTCATATGTCCGCCGTGCCAGCGTCTCCACGAGCCCTCTCGAATAATGGCCAGCACCTCTATCTCGGGATGGGTCACGTAGCTAACCACCGGGAAACGGCCGGCGTACAGGTTGCCGAGTTTGAAGCGTTCTTTCCTCGAGTCCAGCACCCTGACGATGCAGACTGGCCAGTCATAGTCTAAGTTGAGGTAGTTATCTTGGATATCGGAGGCTTTGCGCAGGCGGGTGACGTCTACGACGTCGGCCTCTGAAAAGACGAGCGCGTCCGCCTCGAGGAGAATGTCCACGGCCACCTGTTCCGCTGTTCCCTCGCAGGAGATGATCGGATGATATCCCGCAAAGCGAAAACCGTTATCACCGCTCATCGGACACCTCCTCTGCGACGAGCTCTTTAAGCGCGCGCACGTCGGCGTAGCGCGGAGCGGTCCCCTTCACAAAGTTCGAGGCGAATACCTCCGATTTCTTGTTCTCGATGCGTTTCACGCGGTCGGCGTACTTCACCACGCGCGCACCGCTGTTGCGTCGGGCGAGAAAGAACACGTTGTCCTTGCGGTGCACGTGATCGAGGAGCTGCGGGTAGTGAGTCGTGAAAACCAGCGT
Source organism: Bacteroidaceae bacterium (assembly GCA_963589385.1). GTDB lineage: Bacteria > Actinomycetota > Coriobacteriia > Coriobacteriales > Coriobacteriaceae > Collinsella. The sequence continues at coordinate 6,482 of CAVALS010000132.1, read as the reverse complement.
CGCGCCGTTGGGGTTGGTCCCGCGGGCGGCAAACAGATCAAGCACGACGTTAACCAGTTGGCGGTTAAGGTGGTTCTCGACCTCGTCGACTAAAAGGTAGCCGCCGGAGCGCAGGACCCTCATTGCGCGCTGCACCAGCCCTAGGCCACGTACAGTGCCGGAGGAGAGCACCTCGGTGAGCCCACGCTCGGAGATCGTGATGGGCTCGCGACCTGTAAACGTCAGTACGAAGGCGCGACCGGAGTCCCGGACCTCGAGGTGCTCGATGCCAGAGTCGAAAACACGAAGCACGTCGTCGAGACCGTTGAATTGCTCAGTGAGGCGGAAGCCACCGTCGCGCAATGCTATCGCTCGGATACGATGGCCGAAGTCCTTGGCGAGCACAGCGGCTGCGACGGAAACGTCAGGCGGCGTAAGCGCCGCCCAAGAGTCCGGCATCTGAGCACGGTCGCACAGCGGGGACGCGAGTTTCTCGATTTCGGCCCAGGATGCCAGGGTCGAGCGCTTGAGGGCCTTGGCTGGCAGCGAAGAAATCACCTCATCGGAGAACGTCAGCTCGGGACCGTCGTCGCCTCCTTCGACAGTCTGCAGCACCGACTCGAGCAAGTAAAGACGATCTGCGTGCCATATGACGCACTTGAGCTTGGACGGGCCGTCGAACGCGGCGGGGAACGTTGATGGGAGCCCGCCGCCGCGCGCCGGAGAGCCGTCAACAATGCGGCAGGCGAGCTCCAGCAGGTTCAGTGCTGTTGTCTTGCCCGTAGCGTTAATGCCCGCCAGCGCAACGACGCTATTCACGTAGAGATGGTCCGCCAGTTCGAAAGCCGACTCATCGGAGGCCGTCACGCGGTCGGAGGCGAACAGGTCGATTTCGAATAACCCGTCTTCGAACATCGAGAGATGGTCGAAGCAAACCTTTAACAACTTCATCTCAAGCCTTTCGAATACTTGAAACAGAATTTATGGCTCAATTATAACACATGAAGGATATCGCGAATTAAGCCTGCCACTAGGCAGAAAAGGCTTATCCGTAGTGCCGACCTCGTCGATATGCAGGTTCAAATGCTTAGACATTTGATCAAATCGTACAAAAATGGCGAGGTACGTACCTCGCCGATCTGGCACCTCCAAGACGACAGTCTCTTCGGTGGTTAAATTCTCTCACGCTTCAGGAGCTTTTAGAGCTGCATCGATTAGATCGGCGCCGTTGTCGAAGCGACCGGACTCCCCCGTCGCTAAGAACGCATCGCCTTCGAGAATGGCCTGGAAGGTCACCGAGTTTGGTTCTTTGGAAGGGAAAGGCCGCGGGCTGGTATTCGTAAGCTCCTCGTCCCTCTCATGTTGTTTCATAGATGCGCACCTCATCCTGCTCGATGCTTTTGCGGAAAGCCGGGCGCATGCGCTCTGGCGGGTTGGTGACGACATCGACCTTTCGCCCAAGTTCCATCTCGAGCTTATAGGAGAGTTCGTAAAGCGTGCCGAACGTCATGGTGTTGCCGCAGACTAGGCGCAAGTCAATATCGCTATCGGGCGTTTGCTCGCCTCGGGCAAACGAGCCAAATAAATATGCTTCGCTGACGTCGTATTGAGTCAGCACGCGGGAGACGGCAGTGGATATGTCGGTAGTCGAAATCATGGGTTATTTACCGTTCAACAGTAGAACGTCAGAGGGCTAGCGCCGAAACCACCAGTCCGGCTTTTTGGCGTTCGGCGAGCTCGAAGATAAACGGGGCGTTTGATCTAACAAATTCTGTCAAGAAATCCAGGTCATCAGCAGTAAATCCTTCGACGTTGAACCATTTGACCGCAGGCAAGAAGCATTCCGCATGGTCAAAGCCAAAGTCAACCGGGCGCTCGACGGCTACGCGAACGGTTCCGTCTTCTCTTGTCTTTGAGTAGGCAAACTGGGTGCCATCATCAAGCTGAACATAGCTCCAAAACATGACAACCTCCTTAGTGTTTGCATTTGAGTATAAAGAACGGAGTGGATTTAGCACGAGGTGAATTGAATTAATCCAATAAGACCCGAACCCTGCCGGCTGGCTACACAAGCGATAGTTCTTGTTTCGAAAACGCATATGGCTGCACGTTAGACATTGCATGCATGAAAAAAGCAACGCTCTCTTGACGAAAGCGTTGCCCTTAAAGCTCCTACAGAACTCTTGTATCGCAGACAAGTGCGTCGTACCGCATCAGCAGCGATATGCGGCGCCCAGAAGCGCTGTTCCCAGCAGGAATAGCGTTAAGAAGGCAGTTGTCCAGTAGCTGTCGCCGGTCTTGGGAAGCGCCGGTGTTGTTACCATAGTGGATTTGGGCTTGGTTGTTTTGGTGACTGTTGTCTTGGTGACCGTTGTCTTGGGCGACGTGGCCGCGGGTTTCACCGCGGGATCCGTCGCCGGTCCCGTACCGGGTTGCCCCGCAGCAGGGCCGGCGCCACCAGTAGGCTCGCCCGTGCCATTCCCCGGCACCTCGCCGCCGGGCGTGTCAGTCTCCCCTGCCGGACCAACGGCGTCATCGGGCTCAATCACCACGTGCGGTGCCGCGGCGCCACCAGCATCCACCACGCCGACAGCACCAAAGACTCCGCCTGCGGGCGTCACAAAGTGCGCGGCCACGAGCGATCCGCGATCGCAGGCAACGCCGGCATCCATACCGGCCGCATCCAGCCAGGACGCATCTACGACAAGCGTCTTGCTCGCAGTTTCAGTCCCAAATCCCTCGTCGAGCAAGCGCACGCCATAAAAGCGCAAGCCAGTATCGGAACTCGCGTCCGCAGCAGCAAGGTGCCCGCCGCCGCGTACGGTCAAGCTACCTGCGGCAATACCGGCAACAGTCTGGCCAACAACGCCCGCCCCGTCGGCCCTGGCATCGACTGTGCAGCCGTCCACCACCAGCGCCTGGGCCACATGGATCCCGCATTGCGAACCCGTCGCCGTGAGCGAGCCCGAGCCGCGAAGCGTAAGGTTTCCCCACACCTCCATACCGCTCATCGAAATGTCCGCATCGGGCGCATGCGTCTCAACCACGGAGTTTTGCCCCACAAGCGTCACCACCAGGTCGCCGTCGGCGCCGATGGCCTCGCCCTCATAGCCGGTTAGCTCCAGATGGTCGGCATCCGTCCAAGCCCATCCGGGACCCGACACGCCCGGCTCGTAGTACGTGGCGCCCGCGATGAACAGGCTGTCTGCGCCCACGGCATAAGAAGGCCCGCCCAGCAAAACGCATAGGCAGGCCATGACAGTAAGCAGGATGTAGTGTCGGCTAGTGTGGAACGCGGTGACAAACATAACCGCTCCGATCTTCGCAAGAGCCAATGGAAACTGTGCCAGAAAACTACCTGGTAGCAGCAGTTATTAGTGTAGCGAGATCGAGCAAGGGGCAAAGAAGAAACCTGCGATCGTGCCCTCGAAATTAGGCGTAAATCGTTTTGCCAGTCGGTGAATGGAAAGGACGCCAAACAGCGATTGGCGTTCATAAAAAATCGAGTCTGTATCAACGGGCCATTGCGGGCATAAATCGTATGACCGATCTACTTTGATAGCTGCTTTAACCCTCCAACTGATGATTCGGCAGCTTCAACTATTGTTAACCAATCTTCTACTTTTGGAGGACGAATGGTCCATAAAGCATCTCGACCCTTCAATACCTCTTCATTTGGTGGAACCATTACACGTACGGCTTTGTTCCCGTATTGATCATCCGGACTTAAAATTAGCTTCCGCTCAGAATCGGTCGTTTGGACTGTTGAGCATTTGAAAGAACCAACTACTAGAGTAGTCTTTGCAAAACCACAGAAAGCCTCTTTATCTCCAAGCCTAACAATTAAAGGCTTAATCCAGAGGGCCAAAGAGGGGCATTTAAGGTTTTGAACTTCGTTCCCATCCAGATTAAACCAATGCGATTCCCAGCTATATACAACGGATTCACCATCGAGCAGCCTCGCCGCATCTCTAAGATTTGCAATTTCCCCTTTAGTAGTTTTATAAATGTCTGGAAATGGTAATTCGCTGTCCGCAGCCCCGTTAATGGTTTCTAACGCAACCGCTAGGCTGTATATATCATTAATTGTAACAACCAGGTCATCCCTAATGCCGAAATCAAAATAGAGAGCACTCATGCCATTGATTCGGAGTTCAACTTTATTATCAGTGGCTTCGCTTAAGAATCGATAGGTTCTTGCAACGTCTCGAGAACGCTTATTGGCTAAATTGCTAAATGAAAACTCGTAGTTAATGGTGCCGCTGGGCTGACTTGCATTCCATTTAAAGTTCAATCTGAAGGTTTGCGTCGCATCATGGACAGAAAAGAATCCGCCTTTAGTTCCATGGGTGACTTTGTCAACTATTAACCGTAGCTCACCACATCCCTCCCAGAACAACGATGCCGACTTTATGCAATTTGATGTGTTCAGGTCAAAGCTCTTAATGATTCCCCTTCGAAATCCATCACAGGAACGTCCAACGGGCAATTGGCAATTTTGATCAATTACTTCCGCCGGCAACGAAGTGAAGGGCATACCATATTCAATAAAATTTTTTGCCTGTTCTTTCTCATCGTCCGTCCCTGCAGTGATTTTCAATGCAAACGTCATTGGATGCAGCATTGAAGCAATTGGCGTCTTTTCGATCACATCGACAGCGATTCGGCCTTTTCCAGGGGTTACTAGAATTTGGGACATTACAACACCAGGGACACGTGGGCAAAGATCATCGCGTTTGTCGTATTCTGAGAGCACGTGAACCGAATATGCATAGTATGGATCCAGTTTATCTAGATTGGAACAAAGGTCGCGCAGCCTATTCTCGAGAATGGCTGGATCGCTGCAGTCTGGAAGATTGGCCAAGGAGAGCAGTTTCGCAGCATACTCAGAGACCTCTTCTTTTCCATTTGAAAAGTAATAATCAATTACTTCTGGGTGTTTGGACGCCCAGCCATCAACTCTTGAAAGGCCATCCCAGACGAATTTTGTACCAGAAGGTTCAACCAGCTCCTTAGCCCATCTTAGATTCTCATTTGTGGGATCTAATGGCATAACAAGATGCCAGCTATTTATTTTTACATGCAAATCGGCTGTAGTTTCCGATAATTCCTTCCACGAATTCTCAATCTGAGCTTTCTGGCTGTTATTTAGGTTTTCAGCAAATTTCTTAATTTGATATATGTCGACCGTTTCAGCATCTTGGTAAACGATAAGGTCAATTCCTCCATCGCCCCTAGAAGGTCGAATTTTAATGGCGTCACGCTCTTCAAGAGAAATAAACGTCGCAAGAACCGATTCAACATCTTCGCCGGAATATCGCGTCCAAGGTATTCGTCCCGTCATAGCTGCACCTCAATAGAAGATAAATAAAAATATCCAATCATTAATTTGAATACTCGGGCTTAATGAACTTAATCCCCTTATTCTTTATGGCTCTCCATTCATTAGGTGGTAACGAATCTTTAGATCGAATATGGTATAGAAATAGCCACATCTCTTCAAATTCACGCCCTTCTTCAGGAAACTTAGCTGCAAGATCGCCTAGTCGATCAAGCAGGGCGTTGTTTCTGAAGTGCTTGGCGTATAGATAGACGAATAAATATAAAAGACAGTCATTTGCCCTTTCAAGATCTTCAAAATCAGGCATGTCAACTTCAAAGTCGAACTTAATTGCGTAGTACAGCCCATAACAAACCGAAAGGTAATCACCATGATTAAGACATTCAGAGATAATAATGTTCGAGAGACACTCAATATAGTCTTTGTCTATACTCAAAGGTTCGATAATCGTTTCCTCAAAAGATGGAAGTAGATATGGATATACGATTGCGAGGTGCAGAGCATAATCACGAAAATAGGCTTTTGCCGAGGGCTTTAGCGAGTGCGATACAAGCATTTTGAATGCGTATAGCAATATCGAAGCATTATTCTGATAATTAGGAAGAAGGCTGACTGCGTATTCCAAAAAAGATGACACATCTTTGTAGCTAAGAGGATTTGCTTCATTGGGCTCGTTACGCCTCAATGAATTTACCCAGCTATTAGATAGCGCTATGGGTAATTCTAATATCTCGGTTTTCTTTTGATTCAATGTTAGACGAAACTCGGACAGCGCCTCCTGTAACGAGATAATGAATTGTTCGGCCTCGTATCGCGATGTGACATAACAACTGTAATCATCAATATTCCGAACAAATCGATAGCCTTTGTTGAATAAACGAGCATCAATAACTGTGAGAATTAGTTCAGAGACGACATTAGAGGCGTGTGGGCCAACAAGCAGCCCGTGGGTCTCACCATCGCACACCTTTTGGAGCAAAGCGTCAATTTCATCAGCCCAGCTATTATTGCCGCTCCTTCTGCTTAGTTTTGCGTTGCCTCTACCCATAATCGCCCAAGGTAAGGAATGTGTATATATACTTGGAAAGCAGGTGGAAATATCACATTTGACAACGAATTTATTCTCAATTATATGCCTTTTGCCCCCGAAATCTACGTAAAA
>CAVALS010000131.1:0-7365 GCA_963589385.1 Bacteroidaceae bacterium | reverse complement strand
TTACTCGTTGAGTAGCCTTACGGCTTCGGCGGCCATGTTCTCGACCGTCATGCCGTTCTGAGCGAGCAGCTCGTTGGGGTCGTAGCGGTCGGGGAAGCCCTTGGCGATGCCGAAGGTGCGCGTGCGCAACGGCGTGCATGCCAGATAGCATGCCACGCGCTCGCCCCAGCCGCCGTCCAAGATGCCGTCCTCGAGGGTGACGACAACGCGATGCTCGGCGGCAAGACTGTCGAGGAACTCGCGGTCGAGCTCGGTTGCAAAGCGCGGGTTGACGAGCGTGGCCTCGATGCCGTACTCGGCAGTCAGACGGTTTGCCACGCGCTCACCCAGCTCAAAGAAATCGCCAAGCGCGAGCACGGCAACGTCGCGGCCCTGACGCACCACGTTGTAGCGAACGGCGCTGTAGTCGGTGTCTTCGGCGGGCGCAAGGTCGGGGCGGCTTACCAGGCCGATGCCCGGTACGCGGATTGCCACGGGATGCTCGCGGTGGTCGAGCGACCAGCTCAGCATGGACAGATATTCCTCCATGCAGGCCGGCGCCAAGTAGTGCATGTTGGGAAGACCGCCCAGCATGGAAATATCAAAGAACGAAAGATGCGTCTCGGACGTGGTGCCAAAGATTGACGCACCAAACACCAAAATGGTTGCGGGGGCGTCGTTGAGGCACAGGTCGTGCCACAGCTCGTCGTAGGCGCGCTGCAAAAACGTACCGTACACACCAAAGACTGGCTTGGCGCCCGAGCGCGCAAGCGCGGTGGCAAAGGTCACGGCGTGCTCCTCGGCAATGCCCACATCGACGAACTGTTTGCCGGCGGCAGCGCGAAGCTCGGGTGTAAAGCCCATAATGTAGGGCGTGGCGGCCGTGATGCCAACGACCTGTGGATCGCGCTCGATGGCGGCGCTGAGCGCCTCGCCCGTAATGTCAGCATAGGTGCGCGGCGCGGGCTCGCTCGGATGGCCCGGGCAAAGCTTGCGCCCAGTCGCCATGTCAAACGGACCCACGTGGTGCCAGCGTTCGGGGTCGCTCTGGGCCGGCTCAAAGCCCTTGCCCTTGGCGGTGGAGACGTGCAGCACGATGGGATGATCGATATTGCGCAGTTCCTGCAGCGCGTCGACCAGGGCCAACACGTCGTTGCCGGCGTCCAAATAACGGTAGTCGAGTCCCATCGCGCGGAAAACGTTGCGCTCACAGGTGCCGTTGCTGGCACGCAGCTCGGCCAGATTGCGATACAGGCCGCCATGGTTCTCGGCAATGGACTGGTCGTTATCGTTGACGATGATGATCAGGTTGCTGTCGAGTTCGGCGGCATTGTTGAAGCCCTCAAACGCCAAGCCGCCCGAAAGCGAGCCGTCGCCAATGATGGTGATGACGTTGTAGCTGTCGCCCGCCAGATCGCGGGCGTGTGCCAAGCCGCAGCCCAGGCTCACCGATGTGGAGGTGTGGCCCATGGCGAACAGGTCGTGCTCGGACTCGTCGGGATTGGCAAAGCCAGAGGCCTCGCCAAAGCGCTTCGGATCGATATAGGTATACGCGCGCCCAGTCAGCGCCTTGTGGGCGTAGGTCTGGTGCGAAACGTCAAAGAGAATCTTGTCGATAGGGGAGTTAAACACGCGATGGAGCGCGACCGTAAGCTCAACGACGCCCAGGTTGGGGGCAACGTGCCCGCCGACGGCGGCGGAGCTTTCGAGGATGGCGTGGCGAATCTCGTCGCAGAGCTGCGGGAGCTCGGCACGATTAAGAGCCTTGACGTCCTCGGGCGTTGTCGTTTGCGTAAGCAGCATCGTTGTGGGTTACTCCATGCGAATCGAGCGCCGGCGCTCCCTCGGCCGGCACAATTGCACAAGACAGTCTCGCACATTTTGGCGTTTGATATGTGACGGCGGCGCGGTAATTCGCCAACTGGTGGGGCAAAACGTTTTGTCCGATGCCATACTGATAGATTCGATGATGATTTTTTCAATACGTGCAGGCCGTGGCTTGCCGCCGTGAGCCGCTGGAAGGAGGCAGCATGTCCGATGCCGTTCGTGCCGAGAAAATCGCGCACGAGGTCGACGATGCCGCCCGCCAGCTCGCCCAGGCGGGCCGCTTGGACCTGACGCGCGAGTTTATCCAGCATGGCGACGTGACGGTGTATGCGCATGTGACCTCGGTGGCGCGGGCAAGTCTGTCCTTTGCCGAGCGCCTGGGCCGCGTCGGTGTCTCGGTCGACCGCGCCTCGTTGTTGCGCGGGGCCCTACTGCACGATTACTTTCTCTATGACTGGCACGATCCCGACCCAAGCCATCGGCTGCATGGCTTTCGCCACCCGTTTTTTGCCCTAGCACGTGCGGAGGAAGATTTTGAGCTGACGTCGCGCGAGCGGAACATTATCGTGCGGCATATGTTTCCGCTGGTGCCGGTGCCGCCGACGTGTCGTGAGGCATGGATTGTGTGCCTAGCGGATAAATGGTGTGCTCTGCGCGAGACGGTCGCCGGTCGTCTGCGGCGCAAGGACGAGGCGGACGATGACGTGAGTAAAGCATCGAGCGAAAAGAGGAGAGGGTAGACGGTGGAAACCGCGATTGATATGGCGTTTGGCGGCGCGACGCTTGCCGCCTGCCCACTCTCGGCACTGGTGCTCTCGTTTGCCTTTTACGGGTTTTGCGGTTGGGCATGGGAGTCGACAGTATGTGCCATGCTCAATCACGGACGATTTGCCAACAGCGGCTTTTTGCTGGGGCCGTGCTGCCCAATCTATGGCGTGGGCGGCATTGCCTGCTGGCTGCTGTTGCGCGGGATTCCGGATGCCTCGAGCCAGTTTGTCGCTGCAGCACTCGTATGCAGCGTGATTGAGTATAGCGTAGGCGTGCTGTTGGAAAAAACAACGGGCGCTCGCTTTTGGGACTATTCGCACCTGCCGTTTAACCTGCACGGACGCATCTGCCTGTACTGGGCCTGCGCGTTTGGCCTGGGTGCGTTGTGCATTTGCCGTTTAGTGGAGCCGGCATTGCTGGGGCTGCTTGGCCATCTGCCGGTGCTGATTGTGCGGCTGTCCGCCTTTATCGTCGCGGTCGCGATGATGGTCGACGCGGTGTGCTCTTTGGCCAGCTGGCGCCGCCTGTCCGATCAGCTGGAGCGTGTGCGCGCCGACCTTGCCGACCGCATCAATGAGTCGCTTGCCGATGCCTCGGACTCAATGCTCGAACGTATTCCCGATTCTACGATTGATTCGGTGGCACAGACGCACATCCGTAGCCGTGCCGTTAACGCGTGGCTGGCCGAGCTGGGCGACGCGGCGCTCGATGCCCTGCGCGAGAAGGCTTCGATGCCGACGTTTATCGCGGATGGTGCTCGCGGCCTGGCACTTGCTGCCCGCCGCGTGGCCGATGCCGCGCCGAGCATGCCGCGTCCGTCGCTCAGCCGTCGCCTTGCCGGTAAGCGCATGAGCCGTCCGGTACCGAGCGTGTCACTCAGTCGTCGTGACCTGCGCTTTTTCAATGCCTTCCCGCGTCTGCGCATCAATCGCTACGAAGGTGTCATTCGAGCAACTAATCTCCGCGACCGCGCCCACGAGCTGTTTCGGCGCTAGCCGGGATGGGCGCGCTCACGGCTCCCTTGCTCGCGTATTTCCCGTTCGTTTCGCGTCCGTTGCCGCGCCGTTTCCAAGATTGCGGCACCGTTTCCATTCGACAACGCAGCGTTTAACAACGCCGTATCTGGTCTACACCAGTTGCCCCTCGGCCGCATTATGGGCGCCGACAACGTTCACGCGATCAAGGGGGAGCGAATGTACGATACGGGATCGACAACGTTTATGCTCATCTGCACCATGCTCGTGTTTTTAATGACACCGGGTCTGGCGTTTTTCTATGGCGGCCTGTCCAGGCGCAAAAATGTCATCAACACCATGCTCATGTGCTTTGGCGCCATTGGCCTGGTCGGCGTGCTGTGGATTGTTGCCGGCTGGTCGCTGGCCTACGGCGGCGACGGTTCCAGCCCGTTTATTGGAGGCCTTGACCAGCTGCTGTGCTTGCCGGTGCTCAACCAGGTGCTGCAGGCGGCTGAGGGCACCGCGTCGGACGGTGCCGTCTACCCTCAGATCATCAACATCGCCTTCCAGATGGCATTTGCCATGATCACGGCCGCTATCGTCACGGGCAGCCTGGCCGGCCGCGTTAAGTTTGGTGCCATGGCGGCCTTCCTGGGCATTTGGCTGCTCGTGGTCTATGCGCCGCTCGCCCACATGGTCTGGGGCGGCGATGGCTCCTTTATCGGCGACATCATCGGCGCACTCGACTTTGCCGGCGGCGACGTGGTGCACATCTCGTCCGGTCTGACGGGCCTGATCCTCTGTTTGATACTCGGCCGTCGTCGCGGTTTTGGCATGGTGAGCTATCGCCCGCATAACGTGCCGTTTGTGGCGCTGGGCGCCGGCCTGCTTTGGTTTGGCTGGTTTGGCTTTAACGGCGGCAGCGAGTTTAAGGCCGACGCCGTGGCGGCGCTCGCCATCCTCAACACCGTGACGGCCAGCGCGGCGGGTATGGTCTCGTGGCTTGCCGTCGAGCGCGTGCACACCGGTCGCCCCACGCTGGTGGGCGCTAGCACCGGTCTGGTCGCGGGCCTCGTGGTGGTCACGCCGGGCGCGGGCTTTGTCGAGCCGTGGGCAGCGCTGGTCATGGGCCTGATCGTCTCTCCCGTCTGCTACCTGGCCATCAGCCATCTTAAGACCAAGTTCGGCTACGACGACGCGCTCGACGCGTTTGGCTGCCACGGTATCGGCGGCATCTTGGGCGGCGTGCTCACGGGCCTGTTCTGCGTGCCGCAGCTTTCGTGGACCGGTAAGGGTGGCCTGTTCTACACGGGCGATGTGTCGCTGCCGGTCTCGCAGATCCTGGGCATTGTGGTGACGGTCGCTATTGTGCTGGTGCTCGATTTGGTGATCGCCGCGGTGGTCAAGGCACTGTTCCACGGCAGCCTGCGCGTGGACGAGGCCGACGAGGCGCTGGGCCTGGATGCGAGTCAACACGGCGAGAGCGCATACCCCTCCTTCTCGGGACTCGATTAGCAGCTTCCCCAAGTACCGCACCTTGCCGTTCAATCGTCGCTCACGTACTTAAGTACGCTTCGCTCCTCTTTCACGGCAATCTGCGGCACTTGGGAAACCTGCTAAGACCAGTCAGTTGAATTTTTATGGTCTCTGAGGTTGGTTTGCGGCATTTGGAAAACCCGTGCCATGTGAAGGACAATTCATTTCTTTTATTGAAGAGAGGAATTCACTATGAAAAAGATCACGGCTATTGTGCGCCAGGAGAAGCTCGAGGTTCTTAAAGACGCGCTGTTTGCTGCTGATGTTCGCGGCATGACTATCAATCAGGTGCAGGGTTGCGGCGCACAGCATGGCTGGAAGGAATACGTGCGCGGCAACGAGCTGCTTGTCAACACGATCCCTAAGGTGCAGTTCACCCTTATTTGCGCCGATGAGCATGTCGACGGAATTGTCGACATCATCTGCAACGCCGCTCGCACCGGTGCCGTTGGAGACGGCAAGATTTGGGTCGAGCCGGTCGAGGAAGTTATCCGCATCCGTACCGGCGAACACGGCCCCGCCGCGGTGTAGGATCGACCACCTGTCATCCGCAACGTTAAAATGCTGCAATGAGGCACAAGACTTGCGTTGCGGATGGACGGATTATGGGTCGTAATAAATATCCCGAGGAGACGGTCGCGAAGATTCTCGACGCGGCGCTGGAGCTATTCTGCGCACAGGGTTATGAGGGGACGAGCATTCAAGATATCGTCGACCGCCTCGATGGCATGACCAAGGGTGCTATCTATCATCACTTTAAGAGCAAAGAAGAGATTTTCAACGCCGCATTTGATCGGGCAATGGCTCCGATTGTTGAGCGCCGCCGCGCGACACTCGGTGCTGGCAATATGACGGGAGCCCAAAAGCTCAAACGACTTTATGCGCCCGAGTCCGTCGTTCCGCAAATCGATCTATGGGCTCGCATGCATCCTGCGGCAGATCCGGTAAAAAGCTCGCGGCTGCTGGCGATGCAGTACCAAGGTTCGTTTGACGAGTCGGCCGATGGCTATCTCCTGCCAGTGATCGAGGAGGGCATCGCCGACGGCTCCATTGCGTGTGCATGCCCACGCGAAGCGGCGGAGGCGGTATCGTTGTTGGCGAATCTTTGGCTGTTGCCGCTGTTCCGTCCGCTCGAGCCCAAGGAGCGAATGCTCGCTCGCGCTCAATGTTTGGCGCAGATGGCTGCCGCGGTGGGACTTGATTTGGGGGAAGAAGTGCTTCAGACAACGGCGCAGATTTGGGACGTATGGGACCGCGCCGGGTGGTAATATAGATACTGACGGTATGTAATTGATTTGTAAGGGTAGCCACGGCTGCCCTTTTCAAGTCATTAAATACATACTAACGGTATGTATAGGGGATAGGCTTATGGCTGAAATGCGGAGGAGTAGTGTCTCGTTGGCGCAAAAAACAGTGCGATCTATCAGGCTTTTCGGTCTTCTTGTTGCACAGCTGTGTGCGTATTCAATGTTGTCAGCACTGTGCTTTGCGTGTCCGCTTTACTTGTTCGATTGCAGCGGCTCCTCAACGTTATATGGCGCCGTCGCGGCGATAGCGTTCATACCGGGCGTGCTCGCGACTCCGGTTGGCGGGATTTTGGCGGATCGGGGAAGACATCGCGGGGTTCTTGTGGTACTCGGCATTGTTCTGATGGCTGCATCACTGCTGTTTATCCCCATGAAACGTTCGCTGCCTCTTGCGGCTGTCGTGGCAGCAATGCTTTGCGTCCAATATGGCATCCAATCGCTGCTGAAGCCGATGCTTCAAATTGAGACGGTGCGCATGACGGGCCCAGAAAAGGTTGAGCGTGCCACAGCGTTGGTCTCGCAAATAACCATGGCGAGCAATATCTTGGGCCCTGTGGTCGGGACGGCAGTCTATGGGTGCTTTGGTATCGATGCTCTATGCGAAACCGCGGCGTTGACGTTTGCGATGTCAGCCCTGCTGTTCGGGGGCGCACTCAAGCGAAATGCCTCATCTGGAATGACAGGGAACAGTACGACTTGCTCGACATGCCGAAACGATTTTCGGGAGTCGATTCGGTATCTGTTGCAAAATGCATCATTGGTCGCTGTGATTTTGCTTGCGGCAGTTTTGAACCTTGCGTTGGTTGGGCTAACGATTGGCGCTCCCATTATTGTTACAAAGCATCTCGGCATGCAATCGTCCTGCGTTGGGATAGTTGAGGTTGCTCTGGGCTTGGGTGGTCTTACCGGCAGTGGCTTGGTCGGCATTTGGCCGCATCGCTTTTCTCTCAATGGCATATGTCGATATGTTGCGATGATCTGTTTTGGAGTCG
>CAVALS010000130.1:0-7409 GCA_963589385.1 Bacteroidaceae bacterium | reverse complement strand
GACGCCCGTCGCGACGAGCTGACGCACGTGGACGCCAAGGGCGAGGTACGCATGATCGACGTGTCCGACAAGGCCGAGACCCATCGCATCGCCATTGCCGAGGGCACCATCCTCATGCACCCCGAGACGCAGGCCATGGTGCTGCAGGATCGCGCCAAGAAGGGCGACGTGCTCGCCTGCGCGCGCGTGGCGGGCATTATGGCCATCAAGCGCACGAGCGACATCATCCCCATGTGCCATCCGTTGCTCATTACCAAGAGTAAGTGCGACATTGTGCCCATCGCTCCGGCGGGGACGCCGGCCGAGGACGTGCCCGAGGGCTGGGCGCCTGCGCGCGCGGACGGGCAGGTTGGCTTTCACGTGCTGGTTACGGCGGGCGTGACGGGCAAGACGGGTATCGAGATGGAGGCCCTGACCGGCGCGAGTGCCGCGTGTCTGACCATCTACGACATGTGCAAGGCCGTCGATCGCGGCATGGAGATTGTTGACGTGCGCCTGCTGCACAAGGAGGGCGGCCGCTCGGGCGTGTGGGATCGTGCTGAGCGTCAGGCTGCTGCTGTGGCTGCCGCTGCCGACGGCGACGCTCCCGCGAGCGCACCCGTCGCCGTCGCGCCTGCGGCCCTGACCCCAGCCGTCCCCGCGATCGCGTTTATCGGCTACCAGAACTCGGGCAAGACCACACTCGTCGAGAAGGTTATCGCCGAGCTCACCCGCCGCGGCCTGCGCGTGGGTTCGCTCAAGCATCACGGGCACCACGGTTTTGATATCGATGTGCCCGCTAAGGATACCTGGCGCCATCACCAGGCCGGCTCCAAACACGTGGGCCTCATCTGCGCCACGCGCTGGGCGGAGTACGCCGACACGCGCGAGGAGGACGAGATGCCCGCGCGCGAGCTGCTGTCGCGCTACAACGATGTAGACGTGGTGATCATCGAGGGTTACAAGACCGAGGGCTTCGACAATATCGTGGTCGCGCGCTCGGGTGTCGACCGTCTGCGCGGCAAGAGCTCGCTCGACCTGGTCGACGGTCGCACGCTGGCCCTTGCCTGCAACGAAGCCCTGGCGCGTCAGGCCTTCGACGCCGGCTTTGCGACCCGAGCCATCAACATCAACGACGCCCGAGCCATCTGCGACCTTATCCAAGACCATCTGGCCTAAAACCTGCCAAAAAGGGACAGGTTTATTTTGGCAGGTTTTATCTGGGCAAACGTCACTTCCACCACAAAGGGGCCAGGCACCTTTGTGGTGGTTTTTGCTTTAGTAGATGTGTGGGACATGCCTTACAATCTACCAAGTAGTTCATACTGAGCGAAAAACGGAGAAAAGGGGCCTGATGCGTCCTTAATGTTTCATGCGGATAGATTGATTTGACAGACGGTGGCGAATGCCCGCCGCCCGTATTCGTATGAAACAAGGAGTCTCCATGCTCGCCTCCCTTTTCTCAAAGCCTCAATCATCGCTGTCCGCGCAGGCCAAGCGCCTAGTGGCGATGCGCTTTCTCATTTACACCGGTTTTCAGACCAGCTACTTTATCGGCGTCATCGGAACGCTTACCTATGCAGACGATGCCTCGGTCGTTGCGACATCGCTGGCAGTCCTCTTTATGAATGTCTTCGTGATCCTAGGGTCCTTTGCGGGCGGCGCGGCGCTCGACGCTTGGGGTCCGCGCCGTCATTTCTTGCTGAGCATCGTGGGCACGCTGGCAACCGGCGCGGCGATCCTCGTTTTTGGCAGCGCGACCGGCGTCGTCCTGCTCGGCGCGGTGCTCCTGGGCTTTGTGATGGGGTTCGCCCAGCCCATCGCCACATCCTATCCAGCCTACCTCACCGACGATCCTGCCGAGCTCAAAGACATCAACTCTGCCATCGCCATGTTCTCAAACGTGAGTATCATCGTTGGCCCCACGCTGGGCGGCTTTGTCGCAGCTGCTGCGTCGTCGCGTGCGGTGTTTGTGCTCATGATGCTCTTTACAGTGCTGGCGCTCGTCGCCGGTTGGGGCTTTAGGCCGCAAGCAGGTCGCGTCGCCGCGCGCGAAAGTACTCCCGCGGATAGCAGCACAACGGCAAGTACTGCCAGTCAAAGCTCCGACTCCAGTAAATCCACCCGTGCAACCTTCGCGACCAGCATCAAGACAGTCTTTACCAACAGCGTCCTCGCCCTGCTGTTCTGCATTATTTTCCTTTCGAACTTTGGCTATGGCGCCTTCGATCCACTGGAGTCGTTCTTCTACCGCGATGTCCTGCACGTCGGTGTCGAGTGGATGGGCTGGCTCTCGTCGGCCAGCGGCGTGGGCGCGGTGCTAGGCGCCGTCCTCGCGCTCCGTTTGCCGCCGCACCTGGTCAACCTTAAAACGCTGCTCGTGGCGCTTATGTCCGTGGGCCTGGGAAGTTTGCTCTATGTGGGAACGCCGTACGTGGGCGTGGCCCTTGTCGGCCAGATTGCCCTGGGCGTGGCTTGGGGCGTCGTCAACCCGCTCCACAACACCATCGTGCAAACGACGGCACCGCTCGAGCAACTCGGTCGCGTGAACTCGGTCATGGGCTTTGGCAATATGTTCGCTGGCGTGGCCCCGTTGGCGATTGCCCCGTGGCTGGCGGCGACGTTTGGCGTGCAGCGGACGCTCGTAGGGGCGGGCATGGTCGTGACGGCAGTCCCCGCGGCGTTGCTGCTGTTTGGACGCCGTCATTTGGATCGTGCCGCAAGGCAGTAAAACCATCACAACATTCGATGAAAATCGCGATTTTGCCGAAAAACGTCGAATGTTGTGATGGTTTGCGCCCCGGGCCAGGCCACCCTTCGGGTCCGGCCACCACAAAGGGGCCAGGCACCTTTGTGGTGGTTTTTGCTTTGACGGGCCGCGCCTGCGCCTTGGTATACCATGTACGCCGTTCACGAATACACCCCACACCGCCGCACAACCAGAAAGGCCCCCCATGGACACCACCTTCAGCCACATCAAAGCCGTGTTCTGCGATATCGACGGTACGCTGCTCACGAGCCAGCACACGGTGTCCCCGCGCACCGTGGCGGCGATCCGCGCCCTGCGCGAGCGCGGCGTGCTCTTTGGCCTGTGCACCGGGCGCGACGCCCATGCGACCGAGGCCATGTACGAGCTCTGGGGCATCGAAGGCCTGGTAGACGTGATGGTGGGCTGCGGTGGCGCCGAGGTCATCGACCGCGCGCACGACATCAACGAGCTGAGCTATCCGCTGCCGGGCGAGACCATCGCGCGCATCTGCAAGCACATGGCGGACCTTCCGGCAACGCCCGTCTGCCCCCGAGACGGCGTGTTCTACGTGCCCGAGAGCAACGCGTGCGTCGAGCACCTGTCGCGCGTCGATGGCGTGCCCTACCAGGTGGTCGATTTTGCCGAGTTTTTGCGCGAGCCGCAGCCCAAGGTGATGTTTACCATGGCGCCCGAGGTAATGCCGCGGGTGATTGAGCGCGCGTCGACGTTTGCCGATGACACTGTTAAGGCGGCGGCTCTGCAAACCACGCAGCGCCTCTACGAGTTCATGGATCCGCGCGTGTCCAAGACGCGCGGCCTTGTGCGCGTGGCGGAGCTCAACGACATGGAGCTCCAGGACATCTGCGTGTTTGGCGATGCGGACAACGACACCTGCATGGTGGCCGACGCCGGCGTGGGCGTGGCCATGGCAAACGGCAGCGACGCCACCCGGGCCGCCGCCGACTTTGTAACCGCGAGTAACGACAAAGACGGCATCGCGATCTTTATCGAGGAGCATCTGCTGTAGCGCTGGGGGAGAACCACCGCAAAAGGGAGCAGGCCCCTTTGCGGTGACCTCTGGCGATTTGGGTGAATTGATAGCTAAAATCTGCGCGAAAATTCAAATAACGTTGTCTGAACATCATGCTTCTAACCACCGATGGGTTAAAGATATTCCCATCAATTTGGTAGTCTATTCCTCCCGGTTAATGATCTACCGTTCACGGTCGATTTTCGACCGTTCACAGGACGCATGCTCTTGAGCAAAATGTTGTGCAAATAAATAAAATGCTATTTAAAAATGATAACTAGCTTAATTACCAGTAGAAATAGATATTTCATAGCGAATAAACGAAGGTAAATCCGAGCAAATGTCAAGAGAATTGAGAATTCGCTACAAAACTATCGGTATTTTTGCTTAGATGTTCAAACAATCGTTACAATATGAACTATAAGCGTGCGCAATTACAGATTGCGCAGATACGTTTGATAGTGAAAGAGCAAGATCGCGGTCTCTTGGGGAGGAGACATCGATGAAAGCGAATTCAGAAAAAACTAAGCAGAGCAATAAAGCGACGCGCCGTGTACTGGCAGGCGTTTTGTGCGGAGCCTCCGTGTTGAGCCTGGTACTGTCGCTCGTCATGCCCCCGATCTCGCAGGCCATTGCCAACGACGCCCAGACAGTTTCTACCGAGGAAACTGTGATGGGGGGGGGGTTCCTCAAGTGAGTCCGCTGCTGTAGATAACACCAGCGAGGATGCCGAAAACCAGAATAGCGCCGCCACCTCTGCGAACGCGGCTACTACTGTGAACAAGGGCATCTACAAGCCCACGTCTATCGGTATCGGTACGAATATCGATATCTCCACCCCCGATTCCGGCGTGGCCACCTACGTCGGCCGCGACATGTACATCGGTGGTAAGCCGAACAAAACTAGCACTCTTGATGCGAATAACGCCCCCACCGGCTCATATGCCGCTGAGGCGGAGGGCCTTACCGTGGTCCACGGCAAACTGGCCATGAATCCTATCAAGGAGAGTTGGGGCGGCCAGGGCTTCCGTTTCGGCACCGTTGGTTTTGGATCGCAGTTTCGTCCCAGGGAGGGAAGCACGGTGCTTGCGGTCGCCGGCATAAACAGCTTGATTGAGAACATGAATACCGGTCAGGGAACGACCTCAGATACTGCGACGGTTGGTGCTTGGACCAAGGGTGCTTGGGTCGGCAAGGCGACAAAGACTGACTCCCACCCTGGCTATGACTATACCGCGCAGATCGCCGGTCCCATTACCTATTCCTATTGGGATTCGAATGCTAACAACGGGCGCCAGTCTGTCGTGAAAAAGCAAGGTAATTGGTTCGAGGGCTCGGATGCTCTGAAGAGCGACCTGTTCAATCAAAATGTTGATTTGACTAATGTTAACGGTAACGATTATTCGAGCTACAACGGTGCAGATGGATACCTCTCGAAGCTATCGAAACAGCTCGCCTCGTTTGCAAATACCGGCACAGTTACGGATGGTTCCGCAATTAGCGACGACAGCTACGCAATCAACAAGTACGATAACAAGGGAACAAGCTATACACTCACTTTCGATGGTAGTGAGAAGTCTGTTTCCGGTGCGCTTGATACCGGAATCCCGAACAATACGATTCGCAACACCGAGCGACTCATCACCTTTACCGGCGATGGAACTTCTATGCAACAGGTCTTCACCATCGCCGGTTCCGAGCTCTCCAACTTGAAGGATGGCGTCTACTACCGCGGCGTCGACTTTAAGTTCACCAATGTCCCCGAAGGCGCATCCATTGTCGTGAACGTTACAGGTACTGATCCTGTCGAGTTCCACAACGGCTGGCGCTTCTGGTGGGGCAATGATGAAATATCTCGTGGTTACGAGAAACAGTACGCCGGTCAAGACCTTGGCGTGAAATACTCGCTGGCCTCCCAGTCCATCATGTGGAACTTCGTGGATACCACCAGCCTTACCATTCGCGGCGGCATTGCAGGTGAGGGTCGAGAGGACTGGGACGGCAAGGACGGCAAGTGGACCGACGATGACCCCGCCGCTGCTATGCTCGGATCGATTCTCGTTCCCAACGGAAGCTTCGACGACCATGTGACCACCAACGGTCGTGTGTACGTGGGCGAAGACTTCATGATGAACAACCCTAACGCCGCGTACGACTTCGGAAATAATCTCGAGGGTAAATCGGCTTCCGTCATCGATATGGATCAGGAGCGTCACAATTTTCCGTGGTCCGGGTCGTATACACCGGACGGCTCTGCCATTGCGTGGAGCAAGGTCGACGCTGCGGACGGCATGACGCCGCTTTCTGGTTCCTCGTGGACGATATACGGCACTGTCGATGATGCCAAGAATGAAACGTATCCCATCGTTACGGTAACGGATGGCGGTGCCAATGATTACTCTTCGGATGATGGCGAGCTTCAGTTCAACTATTTGAATCAGAAGGCCAAAATTGGCGATCCCAACGATAAAGACTACTTCACGTACTACATTCGCGAGGTCAAGGCGCCGGCTGGTTATCAGAAGTCGGACACCATCTACTACGCAACCATGAACAACACCGGCGAGCAGGTGAACTATGTTCAGGGTCATGTGGACACGGTGAACGGAAATAAGCTCGTTTCATTCGATGATTCCAACACCACGGGCGCCATCTCCAACACCAAGATCACCGGTACGGTGTCTTGGACCAAGGTTGAGGAGAGCGACACGGGACACACTCCTTTGGCTGGTTCCGAGTGGGCGCTTACCAAGGTAAAGGATGCCGATGGTGCCGAAATTCCGGACGCTGCATCCCTGACTGTGATTGATAACGATACGAATGCGGAAGCTGTCAGCAACAAGTGGGCAGATTCTGATCCCGCCGATGGCAAGTTCAAGCTCGAGGGTCTGCTGCCGGGCACGTACACGCTCACGGAGACCCAGGCGCCGTTTGGCTACGAGCTGAACCAGACAACCTACGAGTTCACGGTGTCCAAGGCGGACGGTTCCATTGCGTGGACCGAGGGAAAGAAACCGAGCATTGTTGAGGACACTACGTACATCTCCGATTCTCTCACCACCACGTCCGTGGAAATCCCGGTGACTAAGTCCGTCCGTAATACGGACTGGCCGAAGGATTCCAGCGGGAAATACGTTGCGTTCGACTTCAACATCGAGGCTACGGGGGATTAGGCAACCAACGTGCCCATTCCTAACCCGGCAGACCTCTCCATTGCACCCGCAGCAGGGGAGACCGACGCCGCCAAGCCCAACAACATCACGGCGACCTTTGGCGCCATGACGTTCAACAAGTCGCACCTGTCCACTGAAGCAGGCACCAATAAAGATTACGCCAAGACCTACACCTACACGGTGAAGGAGGTCGCGCCTGCCACCGGTGCCATCGACAAGCTTCGCTACTCCAAGGCCGAGTACCAGGTGGCCGTCACGGTGAAGGCCGTCATGGATGAGACCACTGGCAAGTACTCCGGCCTCACCACCTCCACCACGGTCACGCAGGTGAAGGACGACATGGGCAACACCGTGAGTAACACCATCGGCAAGGACGCCGCGCCCAACGCCATTCCCGCCTCCACCTTCACCAACACCTACTCAACCTCTTTGCCCCTTTCTGGTATGTCGGGCGTCACTCTGACGTACCTTGCCGGCG
>CAVALS010000129.1:0-7431 GCA_963589385.1 Bacteroidaceae bacterium | reverse complement strand
GACATGGACGCCGCCCGCGCTGCCGGCACCAATGCGGGCCTGCTCGACCGACTCCTCCTCACCCCGGAGCGCATGGAGGGCATGGCCGCGGGGCTCGAGGCCCTCGCCGACCTGCCCGACCCGGTGGGCCGCGTGCTGGAGAGGCGTACCATCGATTGCGGGCTCGACCTCACCCGCGTCAGCGTGCCGCTCGGGCTCGTGGCCATGGTCTACGAGGCGCGCCCCAACGTCACGGCCGACGCCGCAGGCATCTGCATCCGTACCGGCAACGCCTGTATTCTGCGCGGCGGCTCGCTGGCCTATCACTCGTGTGCCATGATCGCCGAGCTGCTGGCCGATGCGCTCGAGGCCAAGGGCTTCCCGCGCGAGGCCGTGTCGATGATCGAGTCCACCGACCGCGAGGCCACTGGCGAGTTCATGAAGCTCCGCGGCATTGTCGACGTACTCATTCCGCGCGGCGGTGCAGGCCTGATCCAGCGCTGCGTGCGCGAGTCGCTTGTGCCGGTGATTGAGACGGGCACGGGCAACTGCCACATCTACGTGCATGAATCCGCCGACTTTGATAAGGCGCTCAACATTATCGTTAATGCCAAGACCCAGCGCGTAGGCGTGTGCAATGCCGCCGAGTCGCTGCTGGTCGACCATGCTGTGGCCGATGCGTTTTTGCCTGCGGTCGTTGCCGTGCTGCACGATCACGGCGTGCTCATTCACGGCGACGAGGCCACGTGCGCCGCGTGCGCCGACGCCGGCTTTGTGGAGGGCGATGACTACGTCGCCGCGACTGAGGAGGACTGGGGTCGCGAGTACCTGGCGCTCGAGATGAGCGTGAAGGTCGTGGCAAACGAGGACCAGGCCATCGCACACATCAATCGCTACGGCACGATGCACTCCGAGGCCATCGTTGCCGAGGACACGGACGCTTGCGAGCGCTTCCTGGATGCGGTCGATGCCTCGGCCGTGTACGCCAACGCCAGCACGCGCTTCACTGACGGCGGCGAGTTTGGCCTGGGCGCCGAGATTGGCATCTCGACCCAAAAGCTCCACGCCCGCGGCCCCTTTGCCGCCGAGGCCCTCACTACCTACAAATACAAGCTCCGAGGCACCGGCCAGGTCCGCCCCTAACGACCGCGCAAGAAAAACCGCCACAAAGGTGCCTGTCCCCTTTGTGGCGGTTTTAGCTGGCGCGGGCGGTTAGGCCTGGAAGGTATCGCGATCGGGCGCGAAGGACTGCATGGCCGCGATGGTGCGGTCAAAGAGCTCGGGGAGCTCCCAGCCGAGCATCTCGGCGCCCTGCGAAATCACGTCGCGCGAGCAGCCGGCGGCAAAGCGTTTGTCCTTGAACTTCTTCTTGAGCGACTTAGTCGTAAAGTCCATAACGCTCTTGCTCGGGCGCATGATGACGGCAGCGCCGATCAGGCCGGTGAGCTCATCGCAGGCAAACAGGATCTTTTCCATCTGCAGCTCGGGCTTGGGTAGTGAGGTGTTGAAGTCCGACGTGTGCGTCTGGATGGCGCGAATGAGCTCGGGAGACGCACCTTCGCCCTCAAGAATCTCGGCAGCATAGATGGTGTGGTTAATGGGGTCGTCCTCATGCTCCTCCCAATCCAGGTCGTGCAGCAGACCGACGATGCCCCAAAACTCCTCGTTCTCGGGGTCGAACTCGCGCGCAAAGTAGCGCATAGTGCCCTCGACTGTCTCGCCATGGGTGATGTGGAACGGGTCCTTGTTGTGCTCGTTGAGCAGTTCGAACGCGCGGTCGCGGGTGATTCCGGCGGTAAGCGGCTCTGCCATAGGAGACTCCTTGTGCTCGTGGGTATCGATAAGAATGAATACTACTAGAACAAGAAAACCACCACAAAGGTGCCTGTCCCCTTTGTGGTGGTTTTTGGCGCGGATGGGTTAGTTGAGGGCGGCTTGGGCTAGGCGGGCTTCGGCGTCCTCCTCGGTGACGCCCAAGGCCACAGCGAACTCCTCGATGGAGCGGCGTTTGGCCTCCTTGAGTACGCGCATGTAGTAGGAGCTGGGTTTTTTATCAGCTTCCTCGGCCAGGCGAATGCGGTGCATCATGGTTTTTGCCACGCGGACCGTCTCGGGCGCGCCCAGCTTGAGCTGCTGCTTAAAGTGTGTCTCCTCAAGTGAGCTGTTGCGCTCGGTAAAGGTGTCGCACTCCAGCTCGTCATAGTGGCTCAGCAAGTGCTCGGCATCTTGCTGCGAGATGGCGGCGTGCAAACGGTCGGCCTGCGCCACGGGGTACATGAGGATCGTCTGCGCATGTCCCTGCTTGGTCTCGAGCAGCAGCATGGGCTGCGGTGTGTCGTCCCTAAAACCGACGACGGTGCAGACTCCCTGGCCCGGATGAATGACGTGTTGACCGATTGAGAACATGCTACCTCCAACTTATACGAATTTACGTATGTCTAGAATAACACGCTGACGTGCGCAAACCGTTACTTTATGCAGGAAAAGCACACAACTCTGATAGGTAAGAGTATTCGATAACAGACGCAGCTCATTCACACCTTTACGCATTTTCAACGCCTGCATAATCTGCAGGCAGACCGGCATCTTTGAGTGACTCCATACAAGCTGTAGTCATTTTTGTGCATATGCAATATCTATTGGCTTTACCCTGCGACAGTGCCCGTCGCTTGTGATAGAGTGCTACAAACTCTGGCTTTTGCCCTACGAGTGACCAAGAGCTCGGGGGCTTTAACACAAGGAGGATCTATGCCCGAGAAGATTGAAGAGCTGGTACGCGCTGCGCTTGCTGCGGCCCAGGAGGCCGGCGACCTTTCCGCATTTGAACTTGACGATTGCGCTATCGAGCGACCGGCTGACACTTCTCATGGCGAGTGGACCTCTACCATGGCCCTGAAGTCCGCCAAGCTGGCCCACTGCGCCCCGCGCAAGATCGCCGAGGCCATCGTTGCCCATATGCCCGAGGACCCCGCGATCGAGAAGGTCGAGATCGCAGGCCCCGGCTTCATCAACTTCTACCTCTCCGTTGCCGTCAAGAATGCCATCTTTGGCGAGGCTCGCGAGAAGGGTATGGACTTCGCTAAGTCCAACGTCGGTGGTGGCCTGAAGACCCAGGTTGAGTTCGTTTCCGCCAACCCAGTCGGCCCCATGCACATCGGCCACGGCCGCTGGGCCGCGCTGGGCGACTCGCTCTGCCGCGTTATGGACCACGCCGGTTACGACATCCAGCGTGAGTTCTACATCAACGACCACGGCTCTCAGATGAACACCTTCGGCAACTCCATCAGCACGCGCTATATGCAGCTTGCCGACATCATCGCCAAGCAGGGTGTGGATATCGACGAGGCTCACAAGCTGCTGATCGCAGACCGCGACGCCTTTGTTGCCGACGAGAACGACGAGCACCCCGAGACCCATCCGTACCAGGACAACTTTGCCAAGACTCTGGGCAAGGACTCCTACGGCGGCGACTACATCATCGACGAGGCCGCCGAGTTCTGGCGCACCGACGGCGATAAGTGGGTCAACGCCGATCCGCAGAAGCGCATGGAGAGCTTCCGCGAGCGCGGCTATGTAAAGATGGTCGACAACATGCGCGACCTCTGCCACGCCGTCAATTGCGACTTCGATCGTTGGTTCTCCGAGCGCTCGCTGTATGTGAAGGACACCGAGGGCGAGACCGCCGGCACCTCCGCCGTCGACCGCGCTTTTGAGAAGCTCGACAAGATGGGCTACCTCTACACTAAGGACGGCGCCCTGTGGTTCCGCTCCACCGACCTGGGCGATGACAAGGACCGCGTTCTGATCAAGTCCGACGGCGAGTACACCTACTTCGCCTCCGACGTCGCCTATCACTGGGATAAGTTCCAGCGCGTCGACCACGTCATCGACATCTGGGGCGCCGACCACCACGGCTACATCGAGCGCGTCCGCTGCGTCTGCGACGCTCTTGGCTATCCCGGCAAGTTTGAGGTTCTGCTGGGCCAGCTCGTCAACCTGCTGCGTAACGGCAAGCCCGTCCGTATGTCCAAGCGCAAGGGCACCATGGTGACCCTGCAGGAGCTCGTCGACGAGGTCGGCTCCGATGCCGCTCGCTACACGCTCATCTCCAAGAGCTCCAACCAGATGGTCGACTTCGATATCGAGGCCGTTAAGAAGCGCGACAACTCCAACCCGGTGTACTACGTGCAGTACGCTCACGCCCGCGTGTGCTCCATCCTGCGCCGTGCCGCTGACGTTACGCCCGAGCAGGCTGACGAGATGGGCATGAAGGCCGTCGCCGCCAAGGCCATCGGTGAGAACGTCGATTACTCGCTGCTGACCGACCCGACCGAGCTCGCCCTTTCGCGCAAGCTCAACGAGCTCACCGACCTCATCGCCAGCTGCGCTCGCGACCGCGCCCCGTTCCGTCTGACGCACTTTGCTGAGGAACTCGCCGGCGACTTCCACAGCTTCTATGCTGCCTGCCAGGTTCTGCCGAGCGAGGGCCGTCCCGTCGACCCCGAGCTTTCGCGCGCCCGTCTGGCCGCTTGCGACGCCGTCCGCGTGACGCTCGCCCTGGTGCTCACCCTCGTTGGCGTTTCCGCGCCCGAGCAGATGTAATCTGCGAGTCATTTGACCGCGCAAGTTTGGTTTAACTGAGCCTTGAAAGCCCGATCTCCCACGGAGGTCGGGCTTTTTGCAAACGCCGACGTATTGACGAATTTGGAACTGCTGGAAATACGAAACTATGCCGGTTTACTACGATGAAATGAGAAATTCCAACCACGCCGGCTTTTCGCAAAAAAGTGCAAGGCATCTACCTGCGGTTTTAGTTCAACAAGTTTCGGAGTGGTCGCGGTTGAGCGATTCATCGTAGTAAACCGCCATAGTTTTGGCGGAGGCAGTCAGATTTGTGGGTGTTAAACCAAAGATTGTCCCTTTTGACTAGTCGTTTAAGAGCGTTCCCAATGACTAAGTTGCAGGTGGTTGCGGTTGTGTTACACTAACGCTGCGTATATGACGCAATCATCTCGATACAGATCAATGATGTCCGTCGTTTTGAACGGAACTAGACTGTTTAGCCGCCCTGAAGGTTTATGCAGGGAGCATGTGATCACAGGGCTTGAAAAGAAAGTTGAGCAAACACTGTGTCTGATCAACAGCAAGAAAACGAAATAATGACGACGCAAGCCGCTCCCGCTGCACCGGTTGCGTCGGACCAGGTCGCGGCGCCCGCGCATGCCTCGGCTCCTGAGACGCCTAAGGCTGCTTCGACGCCTACGCCTGCAACGGCTGAGAAGGCCGTGCCTGCAACTGGTGAGGAGGCTGTTCCGGCAAAGCCCAAGCGCACGCGCCGCACGGCCAAGCCTGCCACAGACGGCGAGGAGGTCACCAAGCCCAAGCCCCGTACCACGCGCACGACGCGCGCCAAGCGCACCGTTGCAGCTGACTCCTCGGCGCCGATTTCCGATGAGGTCGCGCAGGCACGTGCGTTGGCTCAGATTAGCGAGGCTCAGGTGGTGCGCGCCCGCCGTCGTGCTGCCGAGCGTGAGGCCGCGGCTCTGACCGAGCTTGCAGCTCCGTCTGTGCCCGAGACACCTGCCGCCACCGAGACCCCTGTCGCCGACCAGCCGACCGAGAAGCCGGTACCGCGCACACGCCGTCGCACGGCTGCTAAGGCCGAGCAGGTTGCCGATCAGGTAACCCCCGAGCTCACTGAGGCTTCGGTCCGTTCCGTGGCAGGGGAGGGCACATCGCCTGTTGAGCCCGCTGCGTCTGTCGAGGCCAGCGAAGTTCCCGTTGTCGATCCGGCTTTGCGCCCGCACCGTCGCGGTCGCAAGCCCAAGGCCTTCGTCGAGGCAGAGAAGGCCGCAGCCGCAGCCGCAGCTGCTCGGGATGCTGCGGCGACCGCCGAGTCTGCAACCGCTGCCGATGCACCCGTTCAGGATGCTACGACTTCCGAGGCCGCTCCCGCCGATGCCGAGCCCGCCGACGTCCGCCCCGGTCGCAGCCGTCGCACTGCTGCTAAGCACACGTCCAAGGCTAAGGCTGCCAAGAAGGGTACGTCCGAGGATTCCGACGAGACGACCGCCGATGCATCGACTGATGCCGCCGAGCCCCAAGACGTCGAACAGCCTGCGTCCGAGAAGCCCAAGCGCGGTCGTAAGAAGTCCGCTAAGGCCAAGGCGTCCGAGCATCAGGCTGATGTCGAAGCGCAGATTGATTCCGGCGCCGAGGCCAATGAAGCCGCTGCGGCCAATGCCGACGCCGCCACAACCGATGGTGCCGCGCCCGCCGAGGCCGAAGACGGCACTCGTTCCAACCGTCGCCAGCACAAGCGCAACGAGGAGCGCAACGATCGCAAGGACGAACGCAACAACGACCGTCGCAACCGTCAGCGCGATCGCAAACAGCGCAACAAGGAGCGCAACGTCGCCCCCACCGAGCCCACGCTTTCGCGTGAGGAGCTCGCTGCCATGAAGGTCGCCGAACTGCGCGAGAAGGCCAAGGAGTTCGAGATCGAGACGACCGGCAAGAAGAAAGCCGAGCTCGTCGAGGAGATCTACGTCACCGCCGCGAAGGCAGAGGGCTTCCGCGACATCAAGGGCATTCTGCAGATTCGCCCGGACAGCTCCGGCATCATCCACGCCCATGGCTACATGAAGTCCAACGACGACGCCTTCGTGCCCGCCTACCTCATCCGCTCCGCGCGCCTGCGCACGGGCGACGTCATCGAGGGCTCGCTGCGTCCTTCGCGCGGCGGCGACAAGCGCGCCGGCCTCGCCAAAATCACGACCGTCAACGGTCTGGACCCCGAGCAGATTCGCAACCGTCCCAAGTTCGGCGACCTCACCCCGGTCTATCCCAACGAGCCGCTGCGCATGGAGCACGGCAAGGACTCCATTACCGGTCGCGCCATCGACATTGTGTCGCCGATCGGCAAGGGTCAGCGTGGCCTGATCGTGTCCCCGCCCAAGGCCGGCAAGACCACGATCCTTAAGAAGATCTGCCAGTCCATTTCGATTAACAACCCCGAGGTGCACCTCATCTGCCTGCTCGTCGACGAGCGCCCCGAAGAGGTCACCGATATGCAGCGTTCCATCAAGGGCGAGGTTGTGGCGTCGACCTTCGATATGCCCGCCGACAACCACACTCGCGTGGCAGAGCTCGTCATCGAGCGCGCCAAGCGCATCGTGGAGCTGGGCGGCGATGTCGTGGTGGTGCTCGACTCCATCACGCGTCTTGCCCGCGCCTACAACTTGGCGGCGCCCGCCTCGGGCCGCATCCTTTCGGGCGGCGTCGATTCGGCGGCACTGTATCCGCCCAAGCGCTTCCTGGGCGCAGCCCGTAATATCGAGAACGGTGGCTCGCTCACCATCCTGGCCTCTGCCCTCATCGACACCGGTTCCAAGATGGACGAGGTCATTTTCGAGGAGTTCAAGGGCACCGGCAACATGGAGCTTAAGCTCG
>CAVALS010000128.1:0-7443 GCA_963589385.1 Bacteroidaceae bacterium | reverse complement strand
GTTGGGCAGGCCCACGATACCGATGGAAAGGGACACGACAGCTCCTTTTGGTACAGGTACTTCAAACTTCATAAGTATAGCGCCGCCGCAGCATCCGGGCGAATCCGGACACCGCGGCGGCGCAAATGAAGCAGAGATGCGTAAGAGTTCGAGACAGTAGTCCTTACTTAAGCTCGGGCCAGAAATCCTTGTTGGCCTCGATGAGCTCGTCCAGAATCTGCTTAGCAACGCTTGCCGAAGGAATGGTCTTGGAGAGCGTGAGTGCCTGCCAGAGCTTCTGGTAGCTGCCCTCGACCCAAGCCTGGACAACGAGCTTCTCGACGGAAACCTGCTGCTCCATCAGGCCCTTCTGGAACTGCGGAATCGGGCCCTGGCAGATCTTCTCAAAGCCGTTGGAACCGACGATGCAAGGCACCTCGACCATGGCCGTCGGGTCGAAGTTGGGCACAGCGCCATCGTTGGGGACGATCAGCAGGAAGCGCTCGAGCGTGTTCTCGGCCAGTGCGCAGGCAAGGTCGACGATGTAGTTGGCATGTACATCCGGCTCAAAGCCGCCGTCCTTGGCAGTACCCTTGGCGATGATGTCGCGGCAAGCGCCAAAGACCTTCTTCTCGCGGCCATCCATAACCTCATTGGCGCGAGTGTAGTTGGGGTCAGACGTCTCGACGACATAGTCCGGGTACAGGTAATACTTGAGGTAGGTATTGGGAATCGTCTCGGGATCGACAGCATAGACATCCTTGGCCTTGCCGAAGGTGTGAATCCAGCTCTCCTCGACATGCTGCTCCTTACCGGCCTCGTGCTCGATGCCGTCCAGGTAGCCGTTCTTAGCCATGTGCTCCTTAATCTGCGGCATGAGGTCGTTGCCCTCCTTGTCGTAGATTTTGCTCCACCAACCAAAGTGGTTGAGGCCGTAGTAGCTATACTGCAGCTCGCGACGATCCTTGATGCCGCACATACGGCTCATCTTATCCATAAGGTCAATCGGCATGTCGCAGATGTTGATGATGCGGCTGTTGGGGCGCAGCACGCGGCAGGCCTCGGCAACAATAGCTGCGGGGTTGGAGTAGTTGAGCATCCAAGCGTTGGGGCTGTACTTCTCCATGTAGTCGAGGATCTCGATGACGCCGCCGATGGAGCGCATGCCGTAGGCGATACCGCCGGCACCGCAGGTCTCTTGGCCAACGCAGCCGTACTTGAGAGGAATCTTCTCGTCGAGCTCGCGCATAGCGTACAGGCCAACGCGGATGTGAGCGAGGACGAAGTCAGTACCGGTAAAAGCGGTCTCGGGGTCGGTGGTGTAGTTGAACTCAACCTCGGGAGCGTTCTCGTGGAAGTAGATCTCGCAGGCCTTGGCAACGATCTCCTGGCGCTCGGCGTTGTTGTCATAGAAGGTCACCTTGTTGACCGGGAAGCGATCGCGCTCCTCAAGCAGCATCAGGGCGATGCCCGGAGTAAAGGTGGAGCCACCGCCGGCAATGGTCACGGCATAGTTTTTCTTGGACATGATGTCCTCCTCATTCTGGCCGCTTGCTCAATCCATCCCCGTACGCGGCCTGCACGGTTTGGAATTGTTACCTAGAAGTGGAGTTTTTTATCTCTAGAATCGGCCTTGCGGTGCATACCGGCTCTGCAAGGCCGATTGTTTCGATGGACGATGGTTTACAGAAGAGTCTCGAACTTCAGAAGACTCTCGAACTTCTCGCGAACCTGCGGGACGCTAAGGCCGACGATGACCTGGATTGACTGACCTTGGACCACCAAGCCATGCGTACCGATCGCCTTGAAGGAAGCCTCGGGTGCAACGACGCTCTTGTCCTTGACGTTAACGCGCAGACGGGTAGCGCAGTTCGTTACATCGATGATGTTATCCGTGCCACCGAGCAGATCGAGGATGTTCTCGGCAAGCACCAAGCGCTCATCATCTTTACTCTGGGCGGCCGATTTGCCAGCAGCAGCACCGCCCTGCTTTTGCTTGTAGTCGGCCTTGGACTTGAGCTCGACCTCAACATCGTCATCCTCGCGACCGGGGGTCTTAAAGTCGAACTTGACGATCAGGAAACGGAAGACCACAACCCAAAGAGCGGTAAAGCACAGACCGACAAGGATGGAGATGGCGTACTGCAGACCGTGTGCGGCCCAAAGGGGCAGCCAGTCCCACGAGAGCATCGAGATGATGCCGCCGTCGAAGATACCCACGACGCCAAGGAGGTTTTGAGCCATGCAGCCAAGCGCTCCGAGCACGCAGTGGACGACGAACAGGCCGGGCGCGATGAACAGGAAGGTGAAGTCAAGCGGCTCGGTAATACCGCAAAGCATAGCGGTAAGGGTGACCGGGATCAGCAGAGCCTTGACGCGCTGCTTGCGCTCGGGTTTGGCGGTCATATAAAACGCAATGGCGACGCCAAGCGAGCCGAAGACCTTAGTCCAACCAGGGCAGGTATAGGCAGCCCAGGGTGCGGCATCCTTAAGAGCAATGCTCGGATCGGCAGCCAGTTGGGGCAGGATGTTGGCCCAAGCAGCAAAGATGCCGCCGTTGACCGCCGCGTTGTCGTAATAGAACGGCGTATAGATAAAGTGGTGCAGGCCTGTAGGGATCAGCACGCGCTCGAAGAAAGCAAAGACACCCACGCCAAACGTACCGGCGGAAAGGATGAATCCCTGGAAGGCAGAGATAGCAGCCTGAACATGCGGCCACACCAGGCAGGCGATAAGAGCGACCGGAACCATAACGAAGAAACCGATCATATAGATGAACACGGAACCCGAGAACACGCCCAACCACTCGGGGAGCTCGGTGTCGAAGAACTTATTATGCAGCATCGTAGCGATACCAGAGATAATGAGCGCGCCCATGATGCCCATATCAAGCGTTTTGATGCTTGCGATAGTGGCAAGACCAGTACCGCTGCCCGCCTCGACAGAGTAGTCGACCCCAAAGACAGGGCCCCACTGCCCCAAGATTGTGCTAACAAAGTAGTTGAAGGTAAGGTAGATGGCCAAAGCCTCCATGCAGCAGCGAGCGTTCTGCTTGTTCGCGAGCGAGATTGGCAACGCTACGCAAAACAGCAACGGCATCTGGTTAAAGAGCGTCCAACCACCCTGGAGCAGCACATTCCAGCAATCAAACCAAAGATGGCCCGCAGTGGCCATCTCGCCAAAGATCGCCTCGGTGGTAAACAACGTACCCAGGCCGACGACGATTCCGGAAAATGCGAAAAGAATTGCAGGCGTGTACATTGCACCGCCGAAACGTTGTATCTTTTGCATCATGACGGGGAATCCCCCTCTCTTCATTCGGAGCGACTGCGGTTTTGGCTTCACTCGAGACCGCAGACGCGCCGTTTGCGTGTACCTCGTGCAATAGGACGGGTGGGCCCGCTTCCCTGACTTCTTGCGCTTCTATTTTTATCATATCACTTTTATCTAGACAAGTTAATACGGTTTCCATGTTCGGTCGCGGTCGATATTTGACGGTGAACGGTTTATTTCAAAGGTTTTGCCTGTTATTGCCTGTTTGTCTAAAACTTCTAAAACAAAATATTTATCGACTTGTCTAGATAGGCTTGTATAAGGATGTTTGCATACCTATACTTCATTACAACATTCACCGCCACGTTAAGGAGTCACCATGAAAAGCGCGGTCTTCTATGGAAAGCACGACCTCAGAGTCGAGGAATCGGCAAAGCCGGCCGTGGGCAGGCGCGACGTTCTGATCAACGTCAAAGCTTGCGGCGTCTGCGGTACCGACGTTCATATCTATGAAGGCGACAAGGGTGCAGCCGACGTTACCCCGCCTACGATCCTTGGTCATGAGTTTGCGGGCGTTGTCGAGGCCGTAGGCAGCGACGTCACCGACTTTAAACCGGGCGATCGCGTGTGCATTGACCCAAACCATCCCTGCGGCTGCTGCGAACCCTGCCGTGACGGAATCAACCACTACTGTGAGCATATGACCGGCTACGGCACCACCGTTAACGGCGGCTTTGCGGAGTACTGCTCCGTCGATGTGCAGCAAGTCTACAAGTTGGGCGATCACACCAGCTTTGAGCAGGGCGCCATGACCGAGCCCGTCGCCTGCTGCCTGCACGGCATCGATATGTGCAACATCAAGCCCGGCAGCACAGTTGTCGTTATCGGCGGTGGCATGATCGGTCTGCTCATGATGCAGCTCGCCAAAAACGCCGGCGCCACCAAGGTCGTCTTGCTCGAGCCTGTCGAAGGCAAGCGCGAGGTTGCGCTCAAACTCGGCGCCGACCTGGCAATTGATTCCATCCACGAGGATGTCCCGGCCCGCCTGAAGCAGGAGGGCGTCGGCAACGTCGATGTCGTTATCGAGTGTGTTGGCAAGCCCGTCACCATCGAGCAGGCCATCCAGATTGCCGGCCACAAGGCTACGGTCATGATGTTCGGCCTCACCAAGCCCGATGAGACAATCACCGTCAAGCCCTTCGAGGTCTTCCAGAAGGAGCTTGTGCTTACCTCGTCCTACATCAACCCTTATACGCAGCGTCGCGCACTCGAGCTCATCGACTCTGGCAGGCTCGACGTATCCTCGATGGTCGCCAAGGTGGCTTCCCTCGACGACCTCGGCGCCATCCTGTCAGACCCAGCTCTGCGTGCCATGGGTAAATATATAATCGACCCCAGCAAGTAAATCGATCGACACCTGCGCGAGCGGTCCTCATCCACCGCTCGCGCACTCAGCTCTAGGAGACCGTCGTGGCGCGAGCCATCTTCCAAACTATTTATGACAACGTGAAGCAGTCGATTGACGACGGCACTTACGCCTATCAGAGTTATCTGCCTTCGGAGACTGAGCTCACGCAGCTGTTTGACTGTTCGCGTATGACGGTCCGTCGCGCCATCTCGATGCTTGCGGCAGATGGTTACGTGCTCCCCCAGCAAGGCAAAGGCATGCGCGTCATTCGCAACATCAGTGACGAGAAGAGTAGTGGTGGCGGCGGACTCGAGACCTTCAAGGAAATCGCGGTCAACCGAGGCTTTGAGCTCAAGACTGTCACCACCGTCTTTGAGCTCCTCATCTGCAGCAAGGCGCTCTCCAAGATTACCGGGTTTCCCGAAGGCTGTGAGCTCACACGCGCCAAACGCATCCGTTATGCAGACGGACAAGCCGTGTGCTCCGACGACTCCTATTACCTAAGCTCACAGGTACCGGGGCTGACACCCGAGATTGTCAACGACTCGATCTATCGTTACCTCGAAGAGGATCTTGGCATTAAGATTGCCACAGGCAAACGCGATGTGACGATCGAGCATCCCACGCCCGAGGATACGCGCGTGCTCGATCTCGACGACTTTAACGCACTCGCCGTTATACGCGGGCAGACCTACAACGCCGACGGCATCCTTATGGAATACACCGAGACAAAACAGGTCCCCGGGTTCTTTTTGCTCCATGAAACCGTGACGCGCAACGGTACCGGTCGAACCGGCCACCAAAGCAGCATGAACTAACCATCTATTAGTTGCGGCGGGATAGTTCCTAGAATGGCCAGCTTAAGGGCAAAACAGGAACTATTCCACCGCAACTTTTTTGGCCGGCGGGGCAGTACCTGTCCCACCGGCCATCATTTACGCTCTTTTAACTAGTCCGCGAGCTTTTCCACCTGGTCGAGCATCTTGTCCAGTTTGGCCTTTGCCTCGGCCTTGACCTTCTCAGCTTCTTCGTGAGCCTTCGCCTTCTGGGCGGCCTTTTCCTCGGCTTCGGGATCGACGACGACCAGATTGGACGCGTCATGCTCAACCAACTTGAGCGCATGCTCGGGGCACACCTTGACGCAGGCACCGCAGCCCAAACAATACGTGGACTCCAACGCAAAGCGGCCGCTTCCCACCAAATCGCAGGCGAACGTGGGGCATACATTGACGCACTCGCCGCACGACGTGCACTTGTCAAAATCGCACTCCGGCGTGCTCACCTGCATGTTCTGGGCAAGCTCGGGGTGGTTTTGCAGCGTCGAGAGCACCAGCTGCCGCCCGTGCGTGAGCGAACGGCGACGCTTGGTCGTCGTGGTGCCGCACATGGTGTTGAGCGTGCGCTCCAGCTGGGTAATCTGATGGCGATGGGCCTTGAGCTTTTGCGTCACCGAGGCCAGCGCCGCCGTCGCCGGGTTGAGCTTGGTCACCGTCAGGCCCGTGGTGCGGGCAATCCTTTCCATGTACTCCTTGCGCTCGTACTCGCGGCGCTTATGGCATTTGAGGCTCTTGGGGTCGACCTCCAAGCCCATACCCGTGCCGGACCACTCCTCGGCCTTCGCAATCGCCTCGCCCAGAATGTCCTCGCCGCCGGTGTTGCGGCATTTATCGCACACGCCCAACGGCAGGTACACACTCACGTTGGGATAGTCGGCCAGTACCGAAAACCAAGTCTCTGCCGTAATATCGCCCACGCAGGCAACGACGACCTCATTTTCGCGCGGCATGCGCTTGAGGGCGCGCGTGCAGGTGACGTAGGCGGTCTCGTGGCTCGTAGCAGCAGAGACGATATCGTCATACAGGTTTTTGGGCGCCAGGCGCGGCGAGATGATCGCCTCGGTCGGACAGGCAGCGGCGCACAGGCCGCACTTGCGACAGGAGTCGAGGATCTCGATGGAGTCTTCCTCGACCTCGATAGCGTTGACCGGGCACACGTCCATGCACGCGGTGCAGCCGCTTTTTTCGTTTTTGCAGGTCAAGCACGGAATGGTGTTGCCGCGCGGGCGCTCCTTGTAGTCGGCAGGATTCCACTGCGGCGCCGATGGATCGAGTGCATCGGTCACGCCGCCAAGCGGGTTTTTAAGAAAGTCGAAACCCTTGCTGATCTCGATAATGTCATCAAACAGATCGTGTTCCTGCGCCATGCGCGGCCCCTCCCTGAGCAGTGCAAACAAGCAAGAGATAATGATACGCTATCGGCCCACGCCTCGGGCAAATTACATGCGGAGCATCTTTGCGGCAAATAGCCTATGGCCTATCGCCGCCTCGATTGCACAAGGTCAATCAAGCGCCAAACTATGCCTCGCACATGAGCTGCACGAGCTTTTGTTTGGTCACCTTGGCCTGCTCGTTGGCCATATTACGCTCGTTTCTAAAGACCGCATTTGCAACACCCTGCAGATCGCCATCGGAAATCACGCTGCACGGACCGTCCATCGACGCCGCCGTGGGGCATACGCACAACGGCAACTCGGCATAAAACGCAACGGCCTTGGCGATATCGAGCATCTTGCCGCCGCCAATACCCACCACCATGTCGCAATACTCGGCCTGGGCTTCCTTAGCCATTTCGACAACGGCCTCTTCCGTACACGGACCGTCATAAATCTTAAAGAACGGCTCGCTTAGATCTTCGTCCAGAAATCCATCGACGATCTGCCTGCACAGCCAATCCTCGGTGCCCTGGTCAAACAAGACATAGGCAGCGCAGCCCAACCATGACAA
>CAVALS010000127.1:0-7553 GCA_963589385.1 Bacteroidaceae bacterium | reverse complement strand
AGGCGACAAAAGGCAAAGGATTTGGTGGGTGTAAAACGAGGTCGTTTGCGGGCGGACGCTCCAATCTATTGTGGCAATCGGGCGGTTGAAAAAGATATTTCAACCGCCCGATTGCCAGGTTCGTCGGAGGAGATGTCCGATTCCGACTCTCTTGTAGGAAGAGCTTGAGATCGTATTGGCCCAAGGCAATCTTAAAGCAGTCTCATTGGCAAATCTTCGCTCCTGTTGTGTTGAGGTGTAAGGTATCAGTGATTGATGTTTTGTGGCGGGTAGATTGGGGCCTTCCTTGATTCGATGCGTTCTCTCGAGGTTCATCAGAGCAAAAGGGGCTTTCGTCTTCATTGCTATCACGGTGATTGGAACCGCTCTCTCCTATGCCATGCCATACGTGAACGGGAAATTCTTAGATTTTCTTCTCGGTAACCGCAGCGAAAGAGACGCCGTACTCTTCGCGCTCCTGGTTGCGTCAATAGGAGTTTTCTCCACCCTCTTTACTTATTTTGCAGGAACACTTTCCATTCGCATAACCACGAGACTTTCCTTTGATCTTCTCAGGGAGGCCGTCTTGCGTTTTGAAAGAGACGATTACTTGGTGAGTCGGACCATCGATCCAGCCTATACAACGCAACGGATTATTTCCGACTCCAGCGTGGTCTCATCCTTCGTTTTGGCGAATTTTATCAGTGCGCCGCTGTCCATTGTAGCCATTCCCATCGTATTGCTTATCATATGGTCAATTGATTCAACTCTCGCGGTGTTTTCCATCATTCTCCTCATCGTGTATTTCTGTGTAATTACTGGGTTGAGGAAACTTTTGTATAGGGTCACGTATGAGAAGAAAGAGGCGGACAGCGCCTTTTACGCCGCAATTGCATCGCAGCTTAATCAGATTCTCAACATTCAACTGACATCTTCGTACGGCAAGAGCGAACAAGCGCTCGACGCTGGGTTTAAGAGCTATTTTCCCAAAGTTTTGCGCTCCGGAAAGCTATCATATTCTCTGACATCGCTCGATGGTCTTTTCGCAGCGTTGTTTCAAGCGGTGATACTTGTTGTTTCCGGAGTACGAATCATTAACGGAACTATGTCAATAGGCGAGTACACTATCATCGGTACATACTTCGCGGTTCTCTTTAAGACTTTGAAAAGTATGATGTCATTGTTCAAATCCTATCAAGATGCCAAAGCATCATGGGATAGGACGGCTATCGCGACGAGAGAAAAGGAGAGATCGGGGTGGAATCGGACCGATTTAGCTAAACTCGATGAAATAAATGACATTTCGGTATCTGATTTGGAATTCTCGGTTGCCCTTCCAGACGGATCTGTCCGAGAGGTCCTCGGCGGGTTTTCTTTCAAGTTTTCCGGTCCTGGTACATATTGCATAGTTGGGGAAAACGGAAGAGGCAAGACGTCACTTCTTTACTTGATGCTCGGGCTATACTCATCGAAAGGCAAAGTAAAATACAACGGCGTGCCAATCGAAGAATGCGACTTGGATTACATACGTGCGAGAGAGATATCGTGCTGCCCACAGTCGTGCTTCGCGCCGGACGAAACGGTGAAAGAGCTGTTAGAGTATTTCGACACGCCCTTTTCTTCCTATCACCGGGGTGTAGATGGCCTACTTTCGCTGGAAAACAGCGTGAAGGAGTTGCTCGGGAAACGTTGCTCCGCGCTTTCGGGCGGTGAGCTGCGCCGAGTGTACTTATGGTCGGCGATTTCACGCAAGTCGTCAGTTTTGGTACTCGACGAGCCCACGACTGGGTTAGACGCTGTAAGCCGCGCCGAGCTTGCGGCCTATGTTAAGCGCAACAAGCAAAGCCAGCTGATCATCGTTGTCTCTCACGATGACGAGATGGTCGGCGCGGTAGAAGGGGTAGTGGATTTAGGCAGCATGTACCAGGGTAAATGATGACAAGTGTAGTGCTACCCAACTGGCAGAGATAACAAAAAGGCGATGCAGATGCACGTAGCATTCAGGCGGTTCGGACTCGGTGCCTTCACGCCATCGCAACGCTTTCAGATATAGTTCTCGTTCTCTTACTAAAGGAAACTTTAGTCTACGTCATCTTGTCGAGACAGAGGTGAAGCGAAGTGTTGTCGCGACGTATCTTATTCCAGGTGGCTCAGTATCAGCGTGAGAATCGCACCAAAGTGTACTTACGATTCTCGTGTCCCACGGACAACATGAGCTGAGCATTGAGGTTCCACCCTTTGCTGCAACTATACGGGGTTGGACGGCAATGAATATGCCGGGCCGCATACCACGCGCAGCGGGGGTCCATGTCCCAGTATGTTGCCTACAGCAGCCTCGATGTCCACGCACACATCATCTCTGCCTTCGCGTTCAATCCATTTGCCGGAGAGTGCGAGGGTTGCCAGGCCGTAGAATTCGAGTCGAACAAATGAAATGCGGTATCAGCGCATAGGATTAAACTGACGATTGCTTTGCACTGAGAATACGCTTGGAAAGCCGCTATGGGTGGCGGCCCGGGTTAAATAGAGAAGCCCGTCCGATCACTTTCATGTGGCGAACGGTCGGGCTTCTTATTCCACTTGCCAATGCTCGGCTCATATTGGAAGAAAGCTACGCTAATGTTTGCGTGACACTCCTATTTTCTCCGAAGAAAGAGTCGGATAATGAAGAATAGAATTAAAAAAGGTGCCAGATATAACGCAAGTATAAAGGCTAATCCAACGAGACCTTGCAATAATGGCATAACTCCTCCCAGACACGAGATTTTGGTATTTGTTCCCATCTTATTCTGAATTGGACCAAATAGTTCCTAGCCACAAAACTACTCGTCAACTGGATCGCACCAATCTGCTGGCAAAACACAGCTTGATTCTTTATCGACATAGCACCAATCCGCAACAGGGCACTCGGCGATGTCGTAAAAATTGCATATATCAACTCCAAGACAACAAGGCTCAACGGGAGGATGTTCATTTGAACCAACAGGATGGATATGCTTCATAACAGCTCCTCACCTTAATCCAATTAGAGACTACGTTTGATCAATGCCACAGTGATCTACAACGCAGATGCTGCCGCCATCCATGTCATAGTCGCAGTAATCGTATGCACCACAGCCATCTGCTTTATCATAAACAGTACAGATGTCAGTAATGCCCAAGAGGCAGTCAAAGGACATCGGCTTCACGCCTGCCTCGTCGCCACTTCCTGGATTAATCGGATGAATATGCTTCACGACTACCTCCCTTTGAGTGCAGAAAAACCTCAATATTGTGTATAACAAACCAAGATGTCTAGTTCACCATATTTCTAGAATGGTTTCGGCGAACGTAGCAATAAGCTTCGCAGACGGTAATCAGAAGAACGAACACCTCCACAATGGTGACAGCAATGCGCTGAACCGCTTATTCCGATACAGTAGCTTCTCGTTGATTTTTCTCCTGCGAAGATGAGTGGCGGGAAATAAGGTCAAAAGCCATCTCGTAGCACATTTTTCTATATTCACATGATGCAGGGTGTAGACTCTTGGGCAAGTAGCCGTGCTCGTCTGCAGCCTCCCAGCTACAGCCCCCACCACAGAAAGACCGAGCCCAACAGTCCGTACAGTCAATTCTTTTTTCGACACCCTGACTCCAGTTTTCAATATACCTAGTTTCGTCAATTCCGGTGACGATGTTGCCCATTTTGAATCGCATCATCCCGACAAACCTGTGACAGGGGTATACGTCCCCTTCGGGAGTCACGGAAATAAAACGCCTGCCAGCCCCGCATCCGACAAAGGCGATCCTGTTGCTCATAATCAAATCAACTGCAGTTTTCAATGTTCTAAACAGGGGCTTTTCCCCTTGATCAATCTGTTTGAGATATTGATCCGCCAAATCTATTAGGCCCGCCCTGATTTTGTTTAATGAGTGTTCGTCGAGTTTGATATTCTCATCGAATGAGCTCACGGGCGAGAAGTAAATCCTTCTGAAGCCCATCTCTTTAAACTGAAGATAGTCTTCAACAAGGTTACAGTTATTATTTGTTAAGGTCGCTCTTGCGCCGAAGGGGAACGACTCGGAAAAACGACGAACGTTTTTGTCGATATCGGAGAAAGAGCCGCCTCCCGTCTTGTACGGGCGCGATGCATCGTGCTTGCATCCTGTACCATCGAGACTAATCAGAACAGAAAACCCGTGCTCCTTGAAAGAATTCACAGCAGTGTCATTCAAAAGCGTTCCGTTGGTCGTAATAGAATAGGTAAAGTTTCTATTGGGGTATATTCTTTTTGAATAGTCGACCGTTTTCCATATCAGCGGCTCGTTAATCATGGGTTCCCCACCAAAAAAGACGATCGCAAGCGTTTCGTTTTCCGATGAACTTGCGACGAGGTAGTCGACCGCCTTGAAGGCTATCTCGTCTGTCATCAGCAGAGGAGACGTTCCATAATCTCCTTTACCGGCAAAACAGTAACTACAACCAAGGTTGCATGCATGTGAAACGTGGAGTTCGATGGATCTAAGTTTTCGAGGCGTGTCTTTTGTTAAGAAAGTCCGCTCAGACAATCGTTGATACTCATCAATGTCGTCTTCAAGTTCTGCTATGGTCGTTTGGTCGTAGCCTTTCGCAGCAAGTGACTTTGTTAGCAACTTCGAGTTGACCGTTCTTCCCGATGCTTCAAATATGCGAAGCGCATCTTCTGATGCTTGGTCAACCTGAAAGCAATTGCGAGTGACCTCATCGAAGCAGTAACGACGATCACTTACTGAGAAAAAATGCATACGTTCCTCAATTTTATGCTGGACTGGCACTAACCTTGTTTATTGTTGCGCAGCTATAAAAAACCACCAGCGGGGATTCGGTGTGCGGCCCAATCGGACTCCCAAAAGGTTCTATTTGAGACTGGCAAGCTTTGTGTTGTTGGCACTTCGACAGCGCTCTTTATTCCAACATGGAGCCTCGCAGTTTGAGTCGACTTGCCTCTGGAAGGTCCGATCTTAACTTGATTTAGGATGAAAACAGATTACAGGCGCGCTCCTCTAGAAAGAAAGGAAACCAATCGCCGCCTTTCACCAGGAAAGTTTTTATAGCCCACCTCGAGCAAAATGAAAGATGCGAGAGCGATTGGGGAACAACGCGAATCTCCCCTTTTGGGTGGGAGCGAGCCTTCAGCCACCGGCGAACGGCTCGCCCTGGTCAGAATCTGGAAGTGGTGCCGGGCCGCTTGGGCCTCCCCGGTGACTTCGTGGGGCTTACCTGCCTGACGTCGAGGAGTACATCCGCAAGATTCGTTCCCTATGCCGTTTGCTCTCACGCCCGCCTTAGTTCCAAGTCGGGCGAGCCGCCGCGCTCATGCGACCCGTGGCGGCGACACGTCGACGCCGCGCTCGCTGAGCACATCTTCGGTCGCGGGCGAGCACGAGGTCGCGCCGGCGCATCCGCTGGGACTGCTGTGCGTGCAAAACGGCTACGTGGTGAGCGTCCCGCGCTGGATTCAGCCGAGTGAGGAAGGCGTTGAGATCGGCGCGCTGGC
Source organism: Bacteroidaceae bacterium (assembly GCA_963589385.1). Lineage (GTDB taxonomy): Bacteria > Actinomycetota > Coriobacteriia > Coriobacteriales > Coriobacteriaceae > Collinsella. The sequence continues at coordinate 2,058 of CAVALS010000127.1, read as the reverse complement.
AACGGGGGAGGGCGGCATCACCGACGACGTCTCGGCCCGCCATGCCCATATCTGGTGCGACGAGTCTGGCGCATGGTTTGTCGAGGACCTGTCGTCCACTAACGGCACCGTGGTGGTAAACGGGGCCACGAGTGTGTGTATTCAAGTAGAGCCCGGCCGCTCCGCCCAGCTCAACCCCGGCGACGAGCTCAAACTCGGCGAATCCACCACCTACGCCATCCTGCTCGGCGCCCTCTAGCCGGCAGTTAGGGACGTTCCTTTTCTGCCGGCACTTGGGGACACTCCTTGGCGCGCCAGAGCCGGTCGCCCGGGGATGGAGGGGCCATTTTGGCCCTTGGCGGTCACCCGAGGTAAACCTTTACCGCCCGCCTATATTTGCCGAAATTACACTTGACGGCGGGGTACAATAAACCCGCATGCGGATTTTCGTTGCGGGCGCTTCCCATCGCCGGGGCGTGCCCGGGAGCATCCGGCATGCGGCCTTTGCGGCGCTCGGTCATGTGCAAGACGGGCGGTCGGGTCTGTGGGGCGCATCAGCTGGCCCTCGCCTCGGCATGCCTTCTCTCCACGCCATGTACCTGCTGCTGAGCCTGCCTGCCAGATGATTGGAAGCAACAGCGAAAATCCCATCACGCCAACATCCCGGCGATCGCCGGGGCCTGTATACCTATATGAGAGGAGAGGGGTATATGGCGCGTAAGTTTAAGTCTATGGACGGCAACGAGGCGGCCGCATATGTTTCGTATGCGTACACCGAGGTAGCGGGAATCTATCCCATTACGCCGTCCAGCCCGATGGCCGACCATGTCGACCAGTGGGCGGCCCAGGGTCGCAAGAATATCTTCGGCACCCCGGTCAAGGTCGTCGAGATGGAGTCCGAGGCAGGTGCAGCCGGTACCGTTCACGGTTCGCTGGGCGCCGGTGCTCTGACCACCACCTACACGGCTTCTCAGGGTCTGCTCCTGATGATCCCGAACATGTACAAGATCGCAGGCGAGCAGCTCCCGGGCGTTTTCCACGTCTCCGCGCGTTGCGTCGCTTCCCACGCCCTGAACATTTTTGGCGATCACTCCGACGTCATGGCCTGTCGTCAGACCGGCTTCGCCATGCTCGCCGAGGGCAACGTCCAGGAGGTCATGGACCTCTCGCCGGTGGCTCACCTTGCCGCCATCGAGGGTAAGACCCCGTTCCTTAACTTCTTCGACGGCTTCCGCACCAGCCACGAGATCCAGAAGGTCGCCATGTGGGACTACAAGGATCTGGCCGAGATGTGCGACATGGACGCCGTCCAGGCTTTCCGCGATCACGCGCTCAACCCTGAGCACCCGCACACCCGCGGCAGCCACGAGAACGGCGACATCTTCTTCCAGAACCGCGAGGCCTGCAACAAGGTCTACGACGAGCTTCCCGCCGTCGTCGAGGGCTACATGAAGAAGATCAACGAGAAGCTCGGCACCGATTACGGCCTGTTCAACTACTACGGCGCCCCCGATGCCGATCGCGTCGTCGTGTGCATGGGCTCCTTCTGCGACGTGCTCGAGGAAGTCATCGACTACCTCAACGCTCACGGCGAGAAGGTCGGCCTGGTCAAGGTTCGCCTGTTCCGTCCGTTCTCCATCAAGCACTTTGTCGACGTTCTCCCCGAGACCGTCCAGAAGATCGCCGTCATGGACCGTACCAAGGAGCCGGGTTCCATCGGCGAGCCGCTCTACCAGGACGTCGTCTCCGCTCTCTACGAGGCCGGCAAGACGGGCATCAAGGTCGTCGGCGGCCGTTATGGCCTGGGCAGCAAGGACACGCCTCCCGCGTCCGCGTTCGCTGTCTTCGAGGAGCTCAAGAAGGACGAGCCCAAGCGCGAGTTCACCATCGGCATTGTCGATGACGTGACCAACCTGAGCCTGCCCGAGGCCGAGGATGCGCCCAACACCGCAGCCCCCGGCACCATCGAGTGCAAGTTCTGGGGTCTGGGTGGCGACGGTACCGTCGGCGCCAACAAGAACTCGATCAAGATCATCGGCGACCACACCGACAAGTACGTCCAGGCCTACTTCCAGTACG
>CAVALS010000126.1:0-7571 GCA_963589385.1 Bacteroidaceae bacterium | reverse complement strand
CTTTGAGGATGCTGCGGGTCGGCGTTTGATGATCGGGTGGTCTGGTTGCCCCGATGCGACGGCAGAAAACCCGACGGTGGCACGCGGGTGGCAGTGCGCGTTGACGGTGCCGCGAGAGCTGAGCATACGCGATGGTAAGATCTGTCAGCAGCCGGCGCACGAGATTGAGAAGGTGCGCGGCGACTGCGTTCGCGCGACAGGCGGTGAAACCGTTGAGGAGCCGGGCCGCCCGTTTGATCTTGTGGTTTCCTGTGAGGGCGCCAAGATGGTCGAGCTTGAAATCCGCAAGGGTGTCTTTGTGCGTTATACGGACGGGATGCTTACCCTCGATATGGGTGACGAAGGCTATGGGCGCGACCAGAGGTCGATTGAGCTCGGCGAGCTTCGCGACCTACGCGTGCTTTCGGACACTACGATGGTCGAGATTTTTGCAAATGGCGGCGAGGCGGCACTTACGAGCCGTACCTATTCGCCGGCGGTTCCGACGATGGAGCTGCACGCCGAGGGTGCGGCATCGATGAATTTCTACCGCCTCGTGCATTAACCGTGCGTGGAGCACGATTGGATTTGCTGGACGGAATGTGTCGCAGTTGTCGCGGCCAACTACCGCTTACCGCATATAGCGACCGTTTGCGGAATAAGTAACCCTCCTTAATAAACCGTATGGAATCCTAGATAAGCACGGAGTTTTCCAAGGAGACGCTGTCCTTTGTTGTGTGCAAGGGGCGGCGTCTCTTTGGTGCTTGGACACTGTTGTGCAACAGTGCGGCGGCGCGTGCCATGTATTGAAAAGCCAATGTCGAGATGGGTCGTGATAATAATGGGCAAGTACGTAATCGTGGTCGAGTCTGGGTCGGATGTGACGCCGGAGCTCTGCGAGCGCTACGGCATCGTGCGCGTGCCCATGCATGTCATGATTGGTGACGAGACCGTCGAGGACGGCTCGATCGATCCGCTCGAGATTTATTCGCGCTGCAATGAGTTTGGCGTGATGCCCAAGACCAGTGGCTGCGCGCCTGCGGATTTTGCTCACGTGTACGACCGCATTCACGCTGAGCAGCCCGACGCGACTATTTTGCATCTTGCATATTCCGAGGCCACGACCTGTTCGCATCAGTCCTCAAAGATTGCGGCCCAGGGGCGCGACTACGTGTTCTCCATGGACACGCGCTTTGTCTCGGTAGGCCAGTCGCTTGTTGTCGTCGAGACCGCCAAATACATCGAGGCTCACCCCGATGCCACCGTCGACGAGATCTTCGCCTTCGCGAACTCCGTCATGGACCGCGTGCTGTTGGGCTTTGTTCCTACCGACCTTGCCTTCCTTAAGGCGGGTGGTCGCTTGTCCAACGTCGCGTTCCTAGGTGCTCATCTGCTCAAGATTAAGCCCTGTATTGAGGTGACAGGCGGCAAGTTCGTGGCGACTAAGAAGTTCCGCGGCTCTATGCTCAAGTGCGCCCGCGCCTTTATTGACCACATGGTTGTGGAGGGCGAGATCGACTACTCGCACATTGGCCTGGCGTATTCGGTGGGCCTTTCCCAGGAGCTGCGCGATGACATGGAAGTCTATGCGCATGACCTGGGCTTTAAGGACGTTACCTGGACTCAGGTCGGTGGCGTCATCTCGAGCCATTGCGGCCCGACCGCCTTCGGTGCGGTGCTCACGTTTAAGGCGTAAAGGCCGCAGGCGAGCGTTCTTCGGCCTGACATCTCGACGTAGCCCCCAGCCATGGTGATGGGGGATAGGTTAAAACGTGCCATTCTGGCCCGAGACGTTTAAACGCAAACGCATGGGCTAGAATGGCTCTGGCATTTTAATTGGTTGCATCCAAGGAGAGGCAAGGTAGCGCGAATGGCAGAAATGACGCTTGAGGGTGTGGACGCTCGTCCTGAGGACTCTGCGTTTGCCCTGGGCCGCGTGCATTCAATCGAGACGATGGGAACGGTCGACGGACCTGGCATCCGCTTTGTGGTGTTTGTTCAGGGCTGTCCCATGCGCTGCGCGTATTGCCACAATCCCGATACCTGGTCGGTCAACGGCGGCACCATGGTGACCGTCGAACACCTGATGGATGAGTTCCAGAGTAACCACGAGTTCTACCGTAGCGGTGGCATTACGGTGTCCGGCGGCGAGCCGCTCCTGCAGCCCGCGTTTTTAGCCGATCTGTTCCGGGCAATGCACAACAATCCCGATGGCCGCGTCCATACCTGCCTTGACAGCTGCGGGTATGCGTTTGATCCCGGCCATCCCGAGAAGTTTGATGCCGTGCTCAACGAGACCGACATGGTACTGCTCGATATTAAGCATGCCGACCCGGTCGAGCATAAAAAGCTGACCGGTTGTGATCCCGCACGCATCCTGGCGTTTGGCGATGAGCTTGCACGTCGCAAGATCAAGGTCGTTATCCGTCACGTGGTGGTGCCGGGCATTACCGACACGGTGGAGGAGTGCGAGAAGCTCGGTCGCCTCATCGCTCCATGGCACAACGTGGTGGGCCTGGAAATGCTGCCGTATCACACGATGGGTGTCGTCAAGTACGAGCAACTGGGCATTCCCTATAAGCTCGAGGGCGTGCCCCAGATGGATACCGCGCGCATGCCCGAGCTGCGCAACGCCGTCATGACGGGCATGAAAAAGCGCCGCACGGAACTCAAAAACGCCATCGGCTAGCGAGCCATTTTCGCTTCCCAAGGGCACTCATTGGGGACAGACTTAAATGAGTGCCCCTGGGCACCAAGTTGATTGCCAAAGAGTCCCGTCAAGTTGTGGTGGAATAGTTCTTGTTTTTCGGCTTATGCCGCCCAAATAGGAACTATTCCACCGCAACTGCGTTTTGGGCGGAGATGCGCAACAGAATCGTGCCATTTGGATAAATACGCTTGTGGTTTCTTTAAAGACGCCTTAAACGCCGCTGAATATCTTTGGAAAGAAATGCCTGCTCGGTATTATGCTGCTCGTATATAAACGGTAGCAGTCAGGAGACCACGTGCGAAACAACGCATCGCGGGACGAGTATGTGCCGCAGCATAGCAGCAGATATGAGACGAAGGGCACGTCTTCGCGTGGCCTTGTCGACGCTCGCATCCGCGTGACGAAGATTGCCGCCATTGGGATGCTAACGTTGGCGGTTATTATCCTCGGAATTACCGCCAAAACCTACGCGTCGGAGCGAATGGCACACTCAGATGCGTCAACGGTACAGACGCAAAACAAAAAGGTCTCTGAATCTAAAGCCACCGCAAGTCAAACCCTGTCGACAGCGAGCCTTAAGACGAGGCTTTCGAAGGCGGACTTTAACGATATTCCCTCAGGCGATACCGTGCAGGCCTTCTCATTGGTTGATGACCAGATCCCCGCCCTGGAGGATGAGAGCCTCGCCGCACTCCAAGATGCCCTTGATCAGGCCCAGGAATCGGGCGATGTGGGCGTGGTGTTTTACGATCTGTCGAGCGGCAAGGGCGTGACGTATAACGCCGATGTCGAGGTTTACGGCGCGAGTAGCTACAAGGCACTCTATGCGTTGTACATCTGCGAATCCCCGGTCGAGACGGGTCAGGTCTCACTCGATGATTCCCTTGGCACCTATGGTGGCTATAACATGGGCTGGCAGACGGTGCGCGACCTAATCGAGGCCGCGGTCGTTAATTCGGATAACGATTCGTTTATTGCGTTACGCGCGGCGTTTGACCATGCCGGTTACGAGGATTGGATTGTCAGTCTTGGCATCGATTACGATACCGCGCTCGATCCGATGAGTGATTTTCCCACCTATTGCCCGCGCACCTCGGCCAAGTTGTGGCGCGAGATGAGCGAGTATTTGAGCTGTGGCAGCGAGGCCTCCCAGTGGTTATCTGAACTGTTGTCATCAACATCGCGCTCATTTATCCGTGATGGGATTGCGGACGACCAAGCCTTGGTGCGCAACAAGGCAGGCTGGATTAGCGAGGATGGTTGCTATTCGACATGCGATGCGGGCCTTATCGACATCAATGGCCGTACCTATGTCATGAGCGTCATGACATCGATGCCGTGGAGCGACCGCTCGAGCGAGGTTACGGCTGCGATTGCAAAGGCTCTGTTTGATACGCGAGCTGCACTGGCCTAGCGTGTTCGTTTGACGAGGTCAAACAAAATGCTGGTACCATACCGTGGTTGAGAATTTCGTATAGGTTTGGGGAATGGCATGGCTACCATCGCGATTATCGGTGCACTCGAAAAAGAGATCATGCAGATTAAGGAAGAGTTGAGTAACGTTTGCATGGTACAGGAGGCGGGCTTGAACGTTGTGACCGGCGGGCTCGACGGCCTGTCGATTGTCGCCACGACGGCGGGTATGGGCACGGTAAACGCTGCCGCCGCAACACAGCACCTCATTAGCAAGTATGCTCCACAGGCAGTTGTGCTTTCGGGTATCGCGGGCGGTTTGAACCCCAAGCTCCATATCGACGACGTGGTCATCGGCAAATGCCTGCGCTATCTGGATACCGATACTGCGCTTATCGCCGAGTCTGCACCGGGGCTCGAGGAGTTTGGCTCGACGCCTGCGCTGGTCGATATTGCTGCCGATGTGCTTGCTGAGCGTGGGTTTGTCAACGCTTCCACAGATGCAGCCGCCTCGAACGAGGGTGCAAAGCAGTTCCTCGTCGGCACGATTGCCACGGGCAACCGCTTTGTAACGGGCGCCGCCATGCGCAACGACGCTATCGAGGCGACGCATGCCGATTGTGTCGGCATGGAGGGCGCGGCGATTGCCCATGTCGCAACTAAAAATGGTGTCGATTGCCTGGTGCTGCGCGCTATCAGCGATAATTGTGATGAGGCGTACGATGCGATTTGCGACCGCGAGTTCGACCTGTTCGAGTATGCCCGTACCGCGAGTGGCATTACACTCGATATCGTTCGCCGTATCGCTGCTATCTATTAGCGCGCTCTTTTGTAAGAACCTACGACCAAGGAGTGTCCATGGCCGATTCCATTAACTACCAGCTTGCCAAGTTCGTTGCCAGCTATGGCAAGGTTTCGCAGATTCCCGAGTCCACCTGCCCCGAGGTGAGCTTCGTCGGCCGCTCCAACGTGGGCAAGTCGTCGATCATGAACAAGCTTTTTGGCCGCAAGAACCTCGTCAAGGTTTCGAGCACGCCGGGCAAGACGAGCAACATCAACTTCTTTGAGGCTGACGACGTGCACTTCGTCGACCTGCCGGGCTATGGTTTCGCCCGTCGTTCCAAGGCCGAGCGCGACCGTTGGGCAGAACTTATCGGCGACTTCTTCGACTCGGAGCGCAGCTTTAACCTGGTTGTATCGCTGGTGGACATTCGCCACGATCCCAGTAAGCTCGACCATGACATGATTGACTACCTGCAGGGCAACGAGTTCAACTTTATCGTCTGCCTCACCAAGGCCGACAAGCTCAGCCGCACCCAGCAGGCCCGCCAGGCAGCGGCCATCAAAAAGCAACTCAACGTTCCGGCCGAGAACGTGATCATCACAAGCTCCCAGACCGGCACCGGCATCGACGAACTCAAGCGCCGCATTGCCGAGGCCTGCCTTTAGTAAGGGCTCTTGGCAGGCAATAGTTTGCATCTATCTATATCACCCCAGTGATAGTTATTGGTACACTATCGCTGGGGTGATATTTTTGTTTGGAGGTCGATATGGAGCTTTGGCACGGGTCGGAGGTTGTTGTCGAGCATCCGTCGTTGGATAAATGCAGACAATTCAATGACTATGGGTGTGGGTTTTATTGCACGCCACATGAGGAAATGGCAATGGAGTGGGCATGCCGGACTGAGTCCGATGGTATCGCGAATCGATACGAGCTCGATATGGATGGTCTTGCGGTCTTGGACTTGGAGTCCGGGGAGTTTTCAATTCTCAATTGGCTTGCGATTTTGGCTAACAATAGGGAGTTCAATGTTTCGACACCGCTGGCGCGCGAAGGACTTCGCTATCTGCTGGATAACTGCCTGATTGATATTTCTCCCTATGACGTAATTCGAGGTTATCGCGCCGACGATTCCTACTTTTCGTTTGCAAGACAGTTCGTTAACGGCATGATCTCGCTTAGGCAACTGCAACTCATTATGCGTTTGGGCGATTTGGGCATCCAATACGCTCTTATGAGTGAGCGTGCGTTTTCAGCAATCAGATTCCGCGAATGGAGGCAGGCGTTGGGATCTGAGTATTATCCCAAGCGCTTTAAGCGAGAGCAGAACGCGCGGCGCAAGTACCTGGAAACTGTGAATGGATTCGACTCTGAGGGTGTCTACATTAGGGATTTAATGACAGGGAGGATTGATTTAAATGATCCAAGAGTTAACGGATTGTGGGCCGAGTAGGACATACCCCGTCTACTACCTCGAGGATGCAATGAACAACCTCGGCGACTGCTTCGACTATGCCGTGAACGACTATGGAGCGGAAGGGTCCGAGGTCGCTGAACTCTTTTGCCTGAGCGGCGTAGCCCGTGAGTTTGAGCGTGGCAACGCATGGGTCGTATCGGGAAAATCGGGCGTTGAGCTATTCGCGCTTATCGCCGAAAGGTCGGGCTACCAATCAAGGCCGATGCCAAATCGAACCTACCGATTCGAAAAGACACCGGAATATTGGACAGGCTGGATATTGGCATACCTTCAGTGGCGCCTAGGAGAGTCTTTCGAAGACCTGCTGCATGTCGTTCCGTTTGACGCACTGCGCAGTCTGTACTATCCCTGGCACGAAGCCTCGGAGGAACGCGTGGTTCGCCTCGTCTGCGATATGGCGAAAAAAGCGTCCAGGCAAACCAAACTTGCGTTAGCAAGAAAGAAGCTTAAGAAAACCCAACAAGACCTAGCATACGAATCGGGTGTGTCACTCCGCTCAATCCAAATGTACGAGCAGCGCCAGAGAAACATTAATGAAGCTTCGGTAACAAGCGTAAGAGCCATAGCAAAAGCCCTCCACTGCAACATCGAAGATCTCCTAGAGCCAGTCTTCGAATACAAAGAAACCAGTGCAGCCTAAACCAAGCACACAGCCGATGCCCGCCTCTAGGAAGTGCTCCAGCCTAGCAAGAGCCCCTACCAATAAAAGCCAGATTATCAGCCCGGCGCCCCTTCAAAGCGTGGGTCCCTGTAGACATCCTCAGCAAGGTGGGCGCAGGGACGGTCGGGATGTTCCCTCAAAATCATTCCGCAGCGCGAAGGCCCCTTGTCCGTCGCTCCGCAGGAGCAGGACAAGGGGCCTTCATGCGCGAGGACGATTTTGAGGGAACATCCCGACCGTCCCGGATAGGTATATGGGAAGGATGTCTACAGGTACTCGATTTGAGCGCCCTCGGTGTCGCACGTCAGAATATGCGTATCACACTTAGGGAACTGCTCGCGCAGCTTGACCTGCAAGAACTTAGCCACGATGGTATCGTCGGTTACGGCCATGAGGGTCGAGCCGGAGCCGCTGATCCAGATGGTCTTGGCACCGCCGTTAAGACAGGTGTCGCGCACGGCGTTGTAGTCGGGGATGAGGCGGCGGCGATAGGGCTCCTGGATGCGGTCGTCGTTGGCGGCGGCAATCAGGTCAAGGTCGCCGGTCTCCA
>CAVALS010000125.1:0-7577 GCA_963589385.1 Bacteroidaceae bacterium | reverse complement strand
GTAACCGGATGCTCCACCTGCAAGCGCGTGTTCATTTCCATAAAGTAGAAATTGCCGTCGTCCGAATACAGGAACTCGATGGTACCGGCTCCTTCGTAGCCGACGGCACGAGCCAGGTCACGCGCTGCCTTGTGCATGCGAGCACGAATGTCGTCGTGTCCGTCGAGGCACGGTGCGGGGCTCTCCTCGATCAGCTTTTGGTTGCGGCGCTGCACCGAGCACTCGCGCTCGCCGAGCGAAAACACATGACCCTGCTTATCGGCCATAATCTGCACCTCAACGTGGTGCGCCGGCGCGACGAACTTCTCCATGTAGCACTCGCCGTCGCCAAAAACGGCCTCGCCCTCGGCACGCGCCTCGATGAACGCCTTTGCCGCATCTTCCACGCGCTCGACCTTACGAATGCCGCGACCACCACCGCCTGCACGCGCCTTAATAAGCACGGGGCAGCCAATGCGCTCGGCCTCGGCCGTTGCCTCCTCGGGGCTTTTGAGCAAATCGCAGCCCGGCACGATGGGCACGCCCGCCGCGGCAGCCGTTCGACGCGCGGCGTCCTTGTCGCCCATGCTATCGATCACCTCGGCCGAAGGACCGACAAACGCCAAGCCATACTTGTCGCAGTCGCGCACGAAGCTCGCCTTCTCGGAGAAAAAACCATAGCCGGGATGAATTGCCTTAGCTCCCGACTTTACGGCACAGGTGAGCACGGCATCGTCGTTGAGGTAGCTCTCGGCAAGACGCGGACCGCCGATGCAATACGCCTCGTCGGCAAGCTGCACGTGCAGCGCGTCCGCATCGGCCGTGGAATAAACGGCGACGGTCTTGATGCCCATATCGCGGCACGCGCGGATAACACGGACCGCGACTTCGCCGCGGTTGGCGATGAGCACTTTGTCGAACATGAAGCCTTCCTTAACTTTCGTGCATGAGTGCAAAAGACATGTCGGCGCGGCAACAGACCTCACCGTTGACGCTTGCAGTACCCGTCGCAAAGCGGAACGGCCCGCGCGCACGCGTGATGGAGCACACCAGATCAACCGTATCGCCCGGGCGCAACGGACGCTTAAAGCGCACCTTGTCCAGACTCGTGTAGAACGGCGTCGCGCCGCGCGCTTCCTCATCGCCCATCAGCAGCACGCAGCAGTTCTGGGCGAGCATCTCGCACTGGATCACGCCGGGGACCACCGGGTTTCCCGGAAAATGCCCCTGCAAAAAGTATTCGTCGCCCGTAATCGTGATCTTGCCGTGGGCCTCGTCGCCCACCAGCTCGGCTTCGTCGAGCAAAAGCATCGGCTCGCGATGCGGTAACAGCTTCTTGAGCTCTTCTTTGTTCATGGATATCACCTATCCGATCCTCATGAGGCAGCTGCCGAACTCCACGAGGTCGCCGTCGGCCACGCAGATCTCGAGCACCTCGCCATCCGCCTCTGCCGTCACCTCGTTGAGAACCTTCATGGCCTCGATGATGCAGAGGGTCTCACCGGCCTTGACCTTGGAGCCCACGTGCACAAACGGCTCGTCGCCCGGCGCCGGGGCAGCATAGAAAACGCCGACCATGGGAGCGGTCACCTCGGTGCCCTTGGGCTCCGGTGCGGCGGCAGGTGTCTGCGCGGCGGGCTCCGGTGCGGCAGGCGCGACTGTGGGAGCTGCAACTGGAGCGGCCATAGCGCTCGGCATGGGCATGGGCACGGCAACCGGCTGTGCGGCGCTCGCGCGCTCGAGTTCGACCGCGGTGCCATCGGGCTCCTCAACGCGCACGCGCGTGAGGCCGCGGTCCTCCATCACATCGGCTATCTCGGCAAGTCTTTTGGAATCCATGCTCTAGCTCCTCGTATATCTACGCAGCGCGATGGCGGCGTTGTGCCCGCCAAAGCCTAGGTTGGTCGAAAGCGCCCAGGTAAGGTCGGCGCGAACCGCGCGATTGGGCGTGTAGTCAAGATCGCAGGCGGGATCGGGCGTGTGGTAGTTAATGGTCGGAGGCACCACGCCCTGCTCGAGCGCCATGGCACAGGCCATGACCTCGATGGCACCCGTGGCACCGATCATGTGGCCGGTCATCGACTTAGTCGACGAGACGTGCGCGGCGCGCGCCGCGTCCTCGCCGAGCGCACGCTTGATGCCCGCCGTCTCGGACGAATCGTTGAGCTTGGTCGAGGTGCCGTGGGCATTGATGTAGAGACCCTCGGAAGGCTTGACGTCACCCTCGGCAACCGCCAGCGATATCGCGCGGGCAATGCCGGCAGCCTCGGGATCGGGGCTCGTGATGTGATAGGCATCATCGGTGTTGCCGTAGCCCACGACCTCGGCATAAATGTGCGCACCGCGCGCCTGCGCATGTTCCATGCTCTCGAGCACGAGCACGCAGGCGCCCTCGCCCATCACAAAGCCGTCGCGGTCTGCATCGAACGGACGGCAGGCCGTCGCGGGATCGGGGTTGGTGGTCAATGCGCGGCAGGACGTAAAGCCCGCAACGGCATCGGGGATAATTGCGGCCTCGGCGCCGCCGGCGAGGATCGCGTCGGCATAGCCGTGCTTGATGGCGCGGAACGCCTCGCCCACCGCATGGGCCGAGGTTGCGCACGCGGTCACCACGGGCAGGGTCGGGCCCTTTGCCTTGTGGCGGATTGCGATATTGCCCGATGCCATGTTGGGGATCATCATCGCGATCATATAGGGCGATGCGCGGCGGGGCCCACGTTCGGCAATCGTATGGACGTTGTCGACGAGCGTCGTCATGCCGCCCACGCCCGAGCCCACGTAGACGCCCAGGCGCTCGCGATCGATGGCGCCTTCGACATCAAAGCCCGCATCGTGCATGGCTTCGTCCGAAGCCGCCATCGCAAACTGAACGCAGGGGTCGAGATGCTTGGCGTCACGCTTGCCAAAGTACTCGTTGCCGTCAAAGCCCTTGACCTCGGCTGCCACCTTGACGGCAAACGCATCGGTATCGAAGTGCGTGATCGGGCCGATGCCGCACGTGCCGGCGCACATGGCCGCCCAGGTGGCAAGCGCGGTGTTGCCGAGCGGCGACACGGCACCGATGCCGGTGATTGCAACTCTCTGTTCCATCATGGTCTCCTCATTCAAGCCGTTGTTCGGCCCTGGTTTCTACATCGCCATTCCGCCGTCGACGCGCACGACCTCGCCCGTAATGTAGGCAGCCGCATCACTCGCCAAAAAGCGCACCACGCCGGCCACTTCCTCGGGGCGCGCCATGCGCCTCAGGGGAATCTGCTCCTCGCACGCCGCACGCACCTTATCCGATAGCTTTGCCGTCATATCGGTCTCGACAAACCCGGGTGCGACCGCGTTCACTCGTACGCCGCGGGGCGCAAGCTCGCGCGCCACCGCCTTGGTCAGGCCGATCACGCCCGCCTTGGAGGCAGCGTAGTTGGCCTGCCCGGCATTGCCCATCAGGCCCACAACCGAGCTCATGTTGACGACGCAACCGCCGCGCTGGCGCATAAAGGTCTTGGTGAGTGCGCGCGTCGTGTTAAACGTTCCTTTAAGATTGACATCGAGCACGCGATCGAAGGCGTCATCGCCCATGCGCATGAGCAGGCCATCGCGGGTGATGCCAGCGTTGTTGACGAGCGCCCAAATGGGGCCAAAGTCGTTGAGGACCGCTTCCACGCACGCGTTGACGGTAACGGGGTCGGCCACGTCGCATTGATATGCGCGTGCCGCGGCGCCAGCCGCCTCGCAGGCTTCGCACGTCTCGCACGCCGCATCGACGCTGCCGGCATAGACGACGGCAATATCAAAGCCGTCCTCCGCCAGACCGACAGCGCAGGCGCGGCCGATACCCCGCGAGCCGCCCGTGACCAGTGCCACGCGACGTGAGTCGTTGCGCTCGAGCGCGCCGTTGTTCAAGTTGCCCATGTCATTCCTTTCGGGTTACAGCCCTGTGGACTATGCGAGCTCGTCGGCAATAGCTGCGACCTGCTCGGCCGTTTCGCACGAATACACACGAACGTCGCTCAGCGTACGCTTGACCAGGCCCGACAGTGTTTTGCCAGGGCCGACCTCAATAAACGTGTCGATGCCCTGATCCTGCAGAGTATGCAGCGTGTCGACCCAGCGCACGGGATGGCTCACCTGGTTGGCCAAGACATCCGATGCTGCTCGCGGGTCCGCCGGATAGGGCGCCGCCGTCATATTTGCCATGACCGGAATTAGCAGCGGAGACGGCGCGTGACCGGCTTGGATATACGTCGCCAGTCCCTCAGTCGCCTCGGCCATATAGGGGCTATGGAATGCACCCGACACCGCGACCTTCATGGCCCGGCCACCAGCCTCTTTTACCAAGGCGTCGAGCTCCTGCAGCGCCTCGGGCGCTCCGGCAACAACCGTCTGCTGCGGGCTGTTGTAGTTGACCGGCCAGCAATCCTCGCCGGCCTGCGCAGCCAGGTTCTCGACTTGCGCCGCATCAAGCTTGATGACGGCGCGCATACCGCCGGGGTGACGCTCGGCAGCCGCGGCCATCAGCGCCGCGCGCTCGCACACGAGCTCAAAGCCCGCTCGCGTATCGAACGCTCCTGCAAAGGTGAGCGCGGCGACCTCGCCCAGCGAGAATCCCGCACAGGCGGCAGGCGCCACGCCGCGCTCGCGCAGTGCGGCAGCCGCTGCCAGGTCATGAACGAACACGCAAGGCTGCGTATTCTCGGTCTGCGAGAGCTCCTCCTTGGAGGCGCTCCGGCACTGCTCGCTCGTCCCCGGGCGCACCTCATCGGCAATGGCGAACATCTCAGCAGCCGCCGGCGATGTCTCGATCAAGTCGACGCCCATCGCGGGGTGCTGGGCACCCTGGCCGGCAAACAAAAACGCTACGCCACCCATGCGCACGCACCCTTCAGGACGTGCTCGGCGCCATCGACCAGGTCGTCAACGATTTCGCGTGCGCTCTGGCGCTCGTTGACCATGCCGGCAATCTGTCCACACAAAAACGAACCCTCTTCGTAGTTGCCGTCCTTGGCGGCCTTACGCAGCGCACCGGTTCCCATAGCACCGAGCTCCTCGGCACTCGCGCCGGAACCCTCGCTCTTGGCATAGGCGTTGGTGAAGGGGCTCTTGAGGGCGCGCACTGGATGTCCCGTCGAGCGACCGGTCGCACGCGTCGAAGTGTCGTTGGCCTTCAGGACCATCTCTTTGTACTGCTCCGAGACGGTGCACTCGTCTGCGACCAGAAAGCGCGTACCCACTTGCACGCCTTCGGCGCCCAGCATAAAGGCGGCCGCCACGCCGCGGCCGTCGGCAATACCGCCGGCGGCCACGACGGGAATGTCAACCGCATCGACGACCTGCGGCACCAGTGCCATCGTCGAGGTCTCGCCAATATGGCCGCCCGATTCGGTACCCTCGGCAACAACCGCCGTGGCTCCACGACGTGCCACGAGGCGCGCCAGCGCCACCGAGGCAACGACCGGGATGACCTTGATGCCCGCCTCGTTCCACGCTTTCATGTACTTGGCGGGATTGCCGGCGCCCGTCACGACGACCGGCACTCGCCCGTCAATCACGACCTGCGCGACCTCGTCGGCAAACGGGCTCATGAGCATGACGTTGACGCCAAAGGGCTTATCCGTCTTGGCGCGCAGCTCATGAATCTGGTCGCGAAGCCAGTTGGCGTCGGCGTTCATGGCCGCGATGATGCCTAAGCCACCCGCCTCGGACACTGCGGACGCCAGCGAGGCATCGGCAATCCAGGCCATACCGCCCTGGAACACGGGCTTTTCGATGCCGAGCAGATCGCAGAGAGGAGTCTTGAGCATCTCTACTTCTCCAATGCCGCCTCGACCGTATCGGCGAACTCGCCGACCGTCTTGGGGTTCTCCTCGGTATCGAGCTGGATGCCAAACTCGTCCTCGACGGCAACGAGGATCTCGACGGTGCCCAGGCTGTCGAGACCAATCTCCTCGAGCGTGGACTCGGGCTTCATCTCGACATCGTCAAGACCGGCGGTCTCGCGGATAACGTCGCAAACGCGCTCGAAGGTCTTCTGATCTGCCATGGTAGTTCTCCTTTGTTTGTGCCCTAGGGGCGTTTTTATTTCCTATGTGCGACTACTTCCAACGAAGCAGATAGCCACCTATATCCAGACCGGCGCCAAATCCAACCAAGGCGATGGTGTCGCCTGTGTGAAGTGCACCGGCGTTTGCCAGCCGGTCGAGGGCAAGCGGAATGCATGCGCTCGAAATGTTGCCGGTCTCGCGCAACGTGCGAACCACGCGCTCGTCCGGCACGCCCAGGCGCTTGACCGCCTGGCTCAGGATTCGTTCGTTAGCCTGATGGAATACAAAATGATCGATGTCTTCGACCAAAATGCCCGCATCGATCGCAAGCTTATGGACCGTGTCGCAGATGGCGTTGACGCCGAACTTGAACACGCGGCGGCCGTTCATGGACAGCACGCTCGCGCTATCTGCGGAAGCCTTAAACGGCGAGGTACCGACCAGACCGGGAACGCGCAACGTCTCGACGTCGGGCGCCGTCGAAAGCTCAACGGCAAGGGGGTTGTCTCCCCCAGCTTCAATCACTGCGGCGCCTGCCCCATCGCCAAAAAGCACGCAGGTGGCACGGTCGGTCCAGTCGAGCGCGCGCGTCATCTGCTCGGCAGCAACAACAAGCACGCGCTCGGCACGGCTGCGGGCGATATAGCCCTCGGCGACATCGAGCGCAAATACGAAGCCGGCACAAGCCGCCGAGACATCGAAGGCAGGGCACGTCGCGCCAAGTCGCTCAGCAACGGCACACGCCTCGGCGGGAACAAGGTGGTCACCCGTCGTCGTCGAGCAGACGATCAGATCCAGCTGGCTCGCGTCGATTCCGGACACCTGGAGTGCCCGCTCGCTCGCCGCTACGGCAAGGTCGTCAAGTGACTCGGTGGTGCAGACGTGGCGGCTCTTGATACCTGTGCGAGTAAAAATCCACTCATCCGAGGTATCGAGGAACTCGGACAGCTCGTCATTGGAAACGCTGCGCTCAGGAAGCGCCGAGCCTGTTCCAAGAATCGTGAAACCCATCACTAACCTCCTTTGAGTTGTTGACGTGTTTACATCGACCAAGAGAGGATAACGCATTTCAGTCTTTGTTGACGTGTTAACATTAAATTGTCCAAATGCGACAAAGGCTTCACATTGTGTCTATCTCTCGACACCATTGCGCGATTGCCTTATTTACTTAGGAGGTAGCAGCTGTTATGGATTCTCGTTTAACGATAGTCGACGTAACCGGATCGACCAACGATGACCTGCTCGAAGCAGGAAAACAGGGAGCGCCGCACGGCACAGGACTTGCCGCCCGGGCTCAAACAGCAGGGCGCGGCCGGCGCGGGCACAAGTGGGACTCAACCGTCGGCAACTTATTGCTTTCGCTTGTCCTGCGCCCATGCGTTAATCCTGCAAAGTTCTCTGGTCTTGCCGCCGTCAGCGGCCTAGCGGTGCTCGAAGCACTCGAAAAGCAGGGTCTTGCAAACGAGATTCGCCTTAAATGGCCCAACGACCTTGTCGCGCGAGGACGCAAGCTCGGCGGCATTCTGGTCGAGGCCGCACGCGATAACGAAGGCAAACCTTTCGCCG
>CAVALS010000124.1:0-7634 GCA_963589385.1 Bacteroidaceae bacterium | reverse complement strand
GAACAGCGTGCCCGAATCATTGATGTAGTAGAGGTTGCCAGAAGCATCGGCAATGACCGGAGAGTCACAGTATTGGTAATGGCCAGCCGCATCATAAATCTGCGTCGCCTCTGCGTCGCCGAGCGTATAGCGATACACGCCACCACCAGCAGAGTAGTTGACGTAATCCTTACTATCCGCGCTGTTAACGGTGAAGTACACATAGGTCTTGCCGCTCTGAACACTCACCAGCGGAGTAGCAGCAATACCGTTGAGGCCAGCCGGCAGCGCCTTGCCGTCGGCAGCAGCGACCATCGTGGTCTTACCCGTCTTCAGGTTATAGAGAACCAGAGCAGAGCCAGTAGCCGTCTGTCCGCCGACAATCAGATTGTCACCAGACACCGCAGGGGCGCTCAGATTATTCGTAAGGCCCAGATCAACCGTCTTCTGTTCACTCAGCACGCCCTTCGCCGAAAGCGAAATCACATGGAGCTTTCCGTCGTGCGTCATCTGATAGAAGGTCGAACCATTGGACGGATCGGCAATGCAATCGGCATTTGCGACAGCGCCGAGCTTCATGGTCGAAACGACATCGCCCGTCGTCTTATCAATGCACTTAAGCGTACCCGCGCTCGTAGGAACGATGGCATACTTATCCGTCAAAGCCGCACCAGTCCAGTAATAGCCCTCGGCAGGGTCGATGTTCTGCCAAGAAACTTCGCCCGTGGCAATCTTAATGCGCGCAAAGGAGCCGTTGCCGTAGGTCGCGTTGTAATTCTCGTCATACGAAATATCGACCGAGCCTACATAGACGTACTCGCCGTCCGAAACGACGGTGCAGGAGCTCTGCGTCAAGTCCGTCAAACCAGGCGTCAGCCACTTGCAGATCAGCTTGTCTGCAGTAATCGCCTGGACCGCACCGCCGTTGAGCGGAACGATGATAAGGCCATTGGTATAGATCGGACGAGAGGTATAGCTCACCTTGGAGGCAAGCGGCGCAGAGGCAACCTTTTTGCCCGTGGACGAATCGATCTTAATGAGCTCGTTCTCGGTCGCGATGTACACAAAGCCGTTAGCAATGACAGGCTCGCTGCAGTTGGCATACTGCTGACCAGACTCGGCCTTCCAATCGAAGGCCCACTTAAGACCGGCGGCCTGCGCAGGCGTCTTGGCATCCGTTACGGTCGAACCGTTGCCACTGTTGCCGTAGCCGGCCCACTCGGCATCCCAATCAGGAGTCGTCGCGCTCGGATCCACGACAATCTTGTCGGGATCGGGCATGGGAGAATTATCGGTGGTATAGGCAAGCGTGACCTTATCGCCGCTCTTGAGCGTAATCTGATTGGCGCAGAGTAAGGAGGGCTCTCCATTGATATACAGATGCCAATATTTATTGGTCGCAGCATCCCAACCATACGGCTTGTGATCGAACGGCGAAGTAATGGAATTCAGGAACCAGTACTCACCACTCTGGGAGCCGTTGTACGCAACGCCCTTGGCCTTCAGAACTGCCTCAATAAGGTTCTGGGCCGTGGAGCCTTCGGGCAGAGAAACATTGCTTGCCGAGCCCCAGCGAGTATTGTTGCCGTTGACATCGGGACCGATAACATCGACAGAACCAAGAACCTGGCCAGGAAGGGCATCGCTGTCGCCAGCATACATAAAGGTGACGGCGTCACCCTCTTGGAGCTCGTAGGCACCAGCGCCAACGTTCTTGAACTTGCCATTTACGTAGAAGCGCCAATAGCTATTGGTCGCAGCATCATAGCCACAATAGGACTTACCATCGAAGGGCGAATAAATGCCGTTGAGGAACCAGCCCCAAGACGATTCGCCAGCATCGAGAGTAAGGCCGACCTGCTCAAGGAGATCCTTGGCAGTGGAGCCTGCCTTGAGGCTCGTCTGGCCCGTCGAAGCCCAAACCTGCTGCTTGCCGTCCTTTTCCTTACCGAGGACCTGAACAGAAGCATGAACAGAATCGGACGGCAACTGGTCGCCCCAGCCACCGTAGAACCACGTGACGGTATCGCCAGCATGAATGGTGACATTGTCTGCCGTGTAGTCGCTCGACTTGCCGTTGATGAACAGCTGCCAATAGGTCGAATAATCGAGCGGCGTACCCAGCTCAACGCCGTTGTACTTAAGGCTCAGAATGAAGGAGCCCGCAGCAACGGCGTCAATGTCATTCGCCTCGAGCGCGACCTTCGTAAGGTCAAGCGCGCTCGAGCCGGACGTCACCACATACTGTGCGTTATCGACCCAAGTCTGAGTCTTGCCCTGGGCATCGCGACCAATGACGGTCACATTTGCGGCGACCTGGTCCTTAACGACAGGGGACGCGCTACCAGCCGTATAGGCAAACTCAATCTTCTGCCCCTGGGTAAGCTTAACGCTGCTCGCGCCAACCGAGGAAGACGCGCCGTCGACGAACAGCTGCCAGAAGGCATAAGTCGTCGGATCGTAGGCAAGCGTGCGACCATCACTCGGGGATGTGATGCTTTCGAGGTAGAAACCGTATGCCGTGTTCGGTTCGTACTTCGCCTTGAAGCCCGTCTTCTCCTGCAGCTTAATGAAGGCATCCGCAGCCGTCGCGCCCTCGTCGAGCTTGAGCTGCGTAGGTGCCACCCAGGTCTGAGCCTTGCCGTCAGCATCGGTGCCGATAATCGAGAACGAGACCTCGACCTGCTTCTTGGCGACATCGCCGGTTTCTGTCGGGTTCTCTGTCTGAACGGCAGCCGCGGCGGCAGATCCCGCTTGGCCAGCGGATGCCGTCGAAGACTGCTCGCTCGTGGCAGGGCTCTCCCCCGTCGCCGAGCCTTCGTCGCCAGTTGCTGCCTCTGTTATGGCTGCACTAGCTGCAGGCGCGCCCTCGGAATCCGAAACCTCGGCGCCGCTCTGCTCAGCGGTACCGCCCGGAAGCGCTGCGTCCTCGCCCGGCGTCGCAGCCTGGGCCACAGCCTCGGCAATGCCCTCGGCGCCCTCGGCCCACAGCTGAGCCGGCGTGGTGCCAAAGGCCATCGCGAAGGCCAGGAATGCCACCAGGCCGCGCTTGGCTACGCCGCGCGCAATTGCGCCACGGCGATGCGAGACGCGCTCGCGCTCGTCCTCAAACATATCCAATTGTCCCCCATTGTCTGTACTTGGAGCGTTGCCTTGAGGCTGCCCCACGTCATCGCGCATGTTGCGCTCGAGTTCCCCCATCGGGGTCCTCCTTCCCTCCAGAGCCCTATGCACACCGGCGGCATACGCCGCGGCAACGTGCAAGATGGGAGGCGATCCGACTTAACCTTAACGGCTCAGGCGCGCCGTCCGATCTGCGACGCGAACATCCCGAGCCAAGAGGAATTACGGTTACTGGTACAGCCGGGGACTTGCACCCCGATTCTCCCAAACGCGCAGGAAAACCGCGCATTCGTGCGTCTCCGCACCACCATCTAGGCCATCGATTATTACCGTCAAAATGGTATCACGCAAAAGGGCCTCGCACGCAGGCGAAGCCCATGGTAAAAGCTATTGTTTGCGATAGGAAAATGCGGTGACGGTCGCAGACTCTAGTGCTTGCCGCCGTGGCTGTTGAGCCAGATATTGCGGCCCAGCATAAGTGCCAGCACCAGCGCGCTCACGTAGCCCATAAAGCCAATGACTGGGATACCAAACACAACCGGCTCGATGCGCGCGTAGTACACCACCGACGAACCGATAAACAGGCCGGCAATCACAATTGCCATCGACATGCGGTCGATAATCCCACCCAGCTGTCGCAGCGCCTTATCGCTGCTCATGATCTGCGTGTTCACCTT
This sequence comes from Bacteroidaceae bacterium, assembly GCA_963589385.1. Taxonomy (GTDB): domain Bacteria; phylum Actinomycetota; class Coriobacteriia; order Coriobacteriales; family Coriobacteriaceae; genus Collinsella. The sequence goes on along the minus strand of CAVALS010000124.1, from coordinate 3,855 downwards.
AAGCTGGCCGCGTGTGAGCATACGCGAAGCCAGGCCCAGATACTCAGCCGCCTCGAGTGAGCCCTTCGCCGCGCGATAACTGCTCGCCGCAAAGTCGCGACTCATATCGCGCACGCGCGCATAGGTGCTCTTCTCGTTTTTGATGTGTGCCTGAATGATCTGGATCATGTTGACGTCGGGCATGTACTCGGTCAGCAGGCCCTCGAGCGTCACCATGCCGCGGGCGAACATCGTCACCACGCTCGGCAACTCAACGTCATTTTTGCGCGCGAGGTTTAACAGCGAGGTCAAAAACTCGCCGATATCTAGGTCCTTAAGGTCAAGGCCCGCAAAGTCAGCCACGATAAAGTCCAAATCGGACAAAAACGCTGAATGATCGAGCTCGGCCGAGTCGCCACGCGTCACGGCGAAGCGCATGAGCGAATCCTTGAGCTTGGGCACGTCGCCCTCGGCCACGGCGAAAATCATGTCCTTGACGATACCGCGGTCGTGGCTCGACATGCGTCCGACCATACCCAAGTCGATAAAGTAAACGATGCCGTCCTTGAGAATGATGTTTCCCGCATGCGGGTCAGCATGGAAAAAGCCATCGTCGAGCACCTGTGTCGAGTAGTCCTCGACGATTGCGGCACCGATCTTTTCCAAGTCATAGCCCTCGGCCACCAAGCGTTCAGGATCGGCGATCGAAATGCCGTCAACGTAGTCCATAACCACCACGTGCTCGGTGCACAGGTCCAGATAGGATTTAGGGCACGTCACGCCATGAACGCTCTTATGGAACTCGTAGAAGTCGTTGAGGTTTTTGGCCTCGGCCAAAAAGTTGGTCTCCTCGCGAAACGAGGTCCACAACTCCTCGACTACGCCGTGCAGGTCAACGAATTGATCGGTGTTGACGAACTTGGAAACGATACGCACCACCGAGCGGATGATATCGATATCCTGTGCCATAACCTGCTGCGCACCGGGGCGCTGCACCTTGACGGCCACGTCCTCGCCCGTCACCAGACGAGCGCGGTGCACCTGCGCGAGCGATGCGCTACCAAGCGGGTTGGGGTCGATCGCATCGAACATCTCCCCCAGGCGCAGGCCGTATTCTTCCTCCAGGCAGCGAAGCACCACCTCGTACGGCACCGGCTCCACGTCGGAACGCAGACGGCGCAGCTCATCGCAAAAGCGCTGCGGCAGAATCTCGGACCGGTTGGCCAGAATCTGCCCCATCTTGACGAACATGGGGCCGAGCTCCTCGAGCAGGCGGCGCAAGCGGACCGGCGTGAGGTTATCCCACACACGGTACTTTTTGACCAAGCGAACAATCTGCCCAATGCGCTCGCGGCGACCCGCCGGCGTGAGTTGGTATTCCTCATCCGGCGCCATCGCGTCGGGCTCCTCGGGGACCATATCGACAGCGCGCGGCTTCTTGCGAGCGCCCGAAACGGCGGCCTCGACCTCGTCGGCAACCGCCGCCTCGTCACCCAAGGGATCTAGATTGTTGTAATCGGTGGTGGAATCTGCCATCTGCGCTGCTACTCGGCCTCTTCGGTATCCTTCGCATCGTCGGGCTCAACGGACTCGACGGGCACCGAGGTCACGTTGTCCTCGACCGAATCGACGATGTCGCGCACATGGGCCAGGAAGGCCGTGCGCTCAGGGGCGGTCATAACGCGGACGCGAGCCAGAATGAGCTCGTCGAGCACGCGCTGGGCCGCGGTCTCGCCCTGCATGCCCAAGCGCTCGGTCAGATCGGAGATGGTACCGCCGGCCTGCTCGAACATGTCGGACACGCTGCGGGCGATATCGGGGGTGGCGGTGTCCTTGCGCACCTGCTCGCCTTTGGTGTTAAGGTCGTCGAGGACCTTCTTGCCGCCTTCGACAGCAACGGCGGCAGCGCCGAAACCCACGTTGATGGCGCCGTTAACAAGCTGATCGAGTTTCATAACCATGGTTGTCTCCAATCACAAACAACTGCATTGGCGTTCTTGTACCCAAGATTGAGCGAAAGCGACAAAGCGTTTTAGCGCTATTCGATCGACGGGAAATCCCTACCTCACGTTGTCGTTCATCGCGAAAGAGTTCTTCATGGCGCAGCTCGTGGTGTAAAGCACCTTGCCCAGCAGGGCATCGGTCTCCACGCGAACACGCTCGGCAAAGGCCTCGTTGGCGCGTGCAAGCTCGGCAGGCACCTCGACCTCGGGCAGAGCGGCTACGGCAACGTCGACGTCATGGATCTGCTTGTGGCCCATGCCACCGACCTTCTCCTGATAATCCTCGACCGCGCGGCCGCACTCATGGAAACGGACGTCGGCCAGGGCGCCAATCAAGCGATTGGCCCAGTAGAAGTTCTCGGATGTCACGCGCGCCTGGGTGTCTGCGTAGTACTCGGGCATGGTCTCGACGTTGGCGTACAGCGGAACCAGCACGTTGAACGAGTTGGAGCCAAAGGCCATCCACTGCACGGCGCGATAGGCCGGCTGCGCATAGGGGCGCAGCTGCAGCACGGCGAGCTGGCTGTTGCGGTTGATGCCGATGGGACGGTAGGCACCGCGCGTGGCGGGCGTGCCCTTGCTGCCGTAGCAGTCGTACTCCGTGCCCTGGTAGTGGCTCGAAAGCACGTACTTAATGTCCTCGATGGTCACCTTGCGCTCGGGCACGCGGCTCCAGGGGATATCGTCGCTCTCGGGCGTGTAGTCGGCGTCGGGGCCATCCCACACGTCGCTGGGGTTGAGACAGCGCTGCATGTACCACGCGCGCGGCGTGTTGTAGACGTGGTCGCTGTCGCTGTGCGAGCCAAAGGCCTCGCGCGGGTTAAAGACCGCAGCCGGACCGTCGCCCTCGACGCCCAGCGTCAGATCCAGATGCCACTCGGCCATCCAGGCGCGCAGGTCGGCAGAGCACATGTGATCGGCCTGGGCGCCCTCGGCGTCATCCAGATCAAAGCTGTCGATACCCAGCTGGTTGGGCATGGTCACATAGGCGTCGTCGGGCACGCGCTTGGCGATCCAGTGGTGGCCGCCGATGGTCTCGAGCCACCAGATCTCGTCCACGTCGCTAAAGGCGATGCCGTTGTTCTCGTAGGTGCCGTAGCGCTCGAGCAGGTCGCCCAGGATACGAACGCCGTCGCGAGCGGACTTGGCGTACGGCAGGACCAGGGTCACCATGTCCTCCTCACCCAAGCCACCAGGCTGCGCCGGCACATAGCCGTCCTCACCCTCGTTACCCTTGGCGGGCACGTAGTCCACGAGCGGGTCGGCGCCGCGAACGCGCTCATTGGTGGTGAGCGTCTCGGTTGCGGACATGCCCACATTGAGCTCGTTGAAACCGGCCTCGGCCCAGATGCCGTGGCCCGGGACAACATCGGGGACGCACGTGTAGCGCATGGGGTTATCGGGCAGTTCAACGGTCAGGTGGCTCAGGACGCTCGTGTAGACGCGCGGCTGCTCGTCGAGATGCACCACGCGCATACGCTTGGGCTCAAACACCCCGTTGGACGAGTCCTCGTTGCGGGCGACCAGGGTCGACCCGTCGTAGCTTGCGTTCTTACCGACCAGAATCGTTGTGCACGGCATGCGCATCCTCCTTGAGCGAAGAAATCAAACGGCGACAGTGTATCGCTTCGACGCAAAAAGGGCGAAACCACGGCCTCGGCAGCCCCCGTGGTCAAAAAATGCCAAATATGAGTACTGTCACTAATTTAGTAACAGCAATTTTGCTACGCATGGGTGTCGAAAGTCTACATTTGTTCAAAAATTAGATGATGTACTTCCCCATAGGTCCAATAAAATAGGCTCTCTATCGATAATAAATGGTCGCGCGCGCAGACGTGGTGTAAGAGCGTCCTGAGGTCCGTCGCTGCAAGTC
>CAVALS010000123.1:0-7671 GCA_963589385.1 Bacteroidaceae bacterium | reverse complement strand
TGAAGCCGACCGACGAGGTGAAGTTCAACGACAGCAAGACTCTGCTCATGAATGTGCCGAAAAAGAATAGTCCAAACGTGGATGTGCCGTTTTACGTCCACAACTACACGATCACAAGCGTGAGCGTGACCAGGCACTCCGAGGATCAAAGCAGCCCGCTGGGTGAAGTGCAGCCGGGTGAAGACGGCTACTATTCAATTGGTTGCTCCGATGGATCAAAGACCTTTACCAACATGTACACTTCCAGCGGCTCTTGGATTCCCAAGGCGACTAAGGTCGTTGAGGGTGGCGAGATGAAGAAGTTTACGCTCGAGTTTGCTGATAACGAGAAATTTGATAAGGCCAAGACAGTTGAAACACAGGCTGGCGGCAAGGAGCCCCAGACGTGTGAGTTTCTCCAGATTTATTACGATCTTAACGACTTGAAGCAGGATGATTCTGATGTTCTGGGCCGTGGCGCTTCCAAGACCTTCTTTTACTACGTGCGCGAGATGAACGAAAGTTCGATCTATCCGCATTACAAGTTTGATCAGTCGGTCTATAGGTTCAAGGTCGTGGCAAAGGATAACACCAAAGGAGGGATCGACTGTGCGGTGACCTACAGGAAGGGACACGTTAACTCCGAAGACAAGTGGATAAACGACGATACTACTGACCACGACCTCACCGACGCCTCCACCCCCACCTTCACCAACACCTACTCCACCTCTTTGCCCCTTTCTGGTATGTCGGGCGTCACTCTGACGTACCTTGCCGGCGCGGCGGTGCTTTGCGCTGCTGCGGCCTGGATGCACATTCGTCGCAAGGCGAATGCGAAGGGAGGCGAGCGTCGTGAATAAGAAAGTTTGCTCCTTCCCGATCTTGTTTGCGCTGCTTGCCCTCCTGATCGGCACCTGCGCGGTTGTGTTCCCCGCTTCCGCGCAGGCCGCGCCGACCTCGACCGGTTCCATCACGGTGAGCGGCACCGTGACGAGCAGCTACGATGCCTACCAGATCTTTAGCGCCAACGTCGTCGACGGCGACAGCGACGCCAAGATTGCCACCGATCTCGCCTGGGCAAGCGACGCCGTGCGCGACGCCGCGCTGCCTGTGCTGCACAGCGCCGGCATGCCCAATTCCCAGACCACCGCGCAGGAAGCTGCCGAGTGGCTCGACACCGATTCTCACCTTGCGAGCGCGCTGAGCGCACAGCTCGCTCGTTCCCTCCAGAGCTCTGGCGCCGTGTTCGTAGCCCTTAACGCGGGCACGACGGCCGAGCTGCCCTGCGGCTACTGGCTCATCGTCGCCGACGACGACGCCATCGCCCAGGGCGAGGCCGGCACCGCGCCGATCATGGCCCTGGTCGGCGGCAGCGCCGTCACCGTCAAGCCCAAGGCGGCGACCCCCAAGGTCCAAAAGCATGTGCTGGAGGACAGCACCGCCGACTGGCAGAAGGCCGCCGACGCCACGGTCGCCGACGACCTGTACTGGCGCCTCTCTGCCACGGTCCCGGCGGGGCTCACCGCCTACGACACCTATACGGTGCGGTTCGTCGACACCATGAGCGCGGGGCTCGACCCCTCCAAGGTGGCCGCGAGCATGCGCGTGTACGCGGCGGCGAGCGCGGACGGCGGCTTCGACGCCGTCCCGGCCGGCAAGGACGGCCGCGCCGGCACCGAGCCCGCGAAGGGCTGGACCGACATCACGGCCCAGTGCGCCACTAGGGTAGCGGCCGACGGCAAGACCTTCACCGTGCGCACCGGCGACCTCATCGCCGCGCTCGGCGGGGCCGACGCCTTCGCCGCGGGCGCCCGCGTGGTCGCCGTGTACAACGCGCCGCTCAACAGCGCGTGCAACCACGGCATCGCGAAGGGCAACCCCAACGAGGTCTACCTGCGCTACCCGCGCTCTCCCTTTGCCGACCAGTCCGGCGACGCCGGATTCACCCGCACGCCGAGCGACGACGCGTGCGCCTACACCTGGGATCTCGCGCTCACCAAGCGCGGCAGCGACGGCGACAAGCCGCTTGCCGGGGCGGTCCTGAGCATCGCCGACGACCGCGGCCGCACACTGGCGGCCGACGGCACGTGGGATGCGGAGGGCAAGGCCACCGTCACCACGGGCGAGGACGGCCGCGTTACCGTCTCGGGCGTGGACTCGGGCAAGCTGGAGGTCCGCGAGCTCAAGGCGCCCAAGGGCTACACCGCCTTTGAGGGCGCGCGCTCCGTGACGGTCAAGGCCGAGGGCCTGGACGTCGACCAGGTGGCCGCCGCCAAGCCCAAGCTCACCATCACGGCCGAGTCGCCCCTGCGCGCCGACAGCGCGGACGGGTCGACGGGCAGCCTGGAGGCGTCGCTCATCAACACGCCCACCGGCACACCCCCTAGCATTACCACCGGAGGCTTTATGCCCTCGACTGGCGATATGGCAATGTACGCCGCGGCCGCCGCAGCGGTCGCCGGAGCCGCGCTCATCGTGGTCGCGCTCCTGGTCAAGCGGGGAGGTGGCAGCCATAAAGAGTAGCTGGCAGCCCCACAGAGAGCGGGGCGAGACGTAGCGAAGCAGATGCTAAGACACAGACAGATAGATTTAGATCAAATGGAATTCGAGCAGAAAGCAGAGGAAAAGAAGATGAGCATGAGCAAGAACATCGCACGCCTGGCAGTAACGGCAGGCCTTACCGCAGCTCTGAGCTTCGGCGGCGTCATGGCCCCGGTCACGATGGCGTTTGCAGCTGAGGGCGGAACCGCCGCAAGCTATGTGCCGACGGCGACGACGACCGGCAACGTGACCATTGCTGAGAACACCTATGCCGGCACCTCGTTTAAGGGTATCCAGATTTTCAAGGCCACGGTAACGCAGGGTAAGGCTGATACGAATGGCGATGGCGTTGCAGATGCGGATGGAGCTTGGAACAAGGATGGCGAAAAGACGCTGTCCGACATCCAGTGGGCGACTCCTGAGGTTGAGAAAGCTGTTAAAGGCGTTTTTGCTAAAGACGCCAACCCTGGTGATAGCGCCACAGTTCAGGATTGGGCAGACTACATCAATAGAATAGTTGCTGGTAATGCTGGCGAAGGATTCAAGGTCGATGCCGACAGTGCGCTCGACAAGATTGCCAAGGCGCTTGAGAAAGTAAACACAACCGATGAGACCACTGGCTGGAAAGCTTCGACTAATGGTACATTTTCTACACTGTCTGCCGGCTACTGGCTTTTTGTGACTGCGAGCGTTAGCAACACCGCCAACACGAACACTGGCAACACGGATGCCTACACTTCGCCGATTTTCGCCATCGTCGGCGGAGCCGATGTGAATGCGGAGCCTAAGAAGGATGCCCCCAAGGTGACCAAGGCTGTTATGGACGATGCGACAGGCGCCACGTTTAGTAAGTCCGCCGACTCCCGCATGGATCAGTTTATCGAGTATCAGCTGACCGGCACCGTTGCGAGCAACATCAACACCTACAGCACCTACGAGTACATCTTCGCGGATAAGCTTCCCACATCCATGACACCTGAGCTCGAGAATGACAACATGACACCTGTTGTCACGGTCAAAATCGATGACAATGTGGTCAAGTCTGGCTACGAGCCGACCTATAGCGCCGACGTGCTCAAGGTTAACTTCACTAATCTTAAGGCGTGCAAGGACAACAACAACAACCCTATCGTCCTGAATGACAAGTCTAAAGTGACCGTTGAATATAAGGCCAAGCTCGACTCTAGTAAGGTTTGCAATCCTGACGGTTCGCTCAGGTCACAATTTGGCAGCTTGCTCGGTACCGCACAGACGAATACGGTTAACCTTACCTACTCCAACAACCCGCACGTCGCCGATGATTACGGCACCACGGTCGACCATCTCGCCTACGACTATACTTACGGCATTGACGTTACCAAGGTTGGCTCCGATGTTGACAAGAGTGGAAATAAGCCAGCCCTTGCCGGCGTTCAGTTCACACTGCATGAGAGTGGAACCGACGATTACATCAAGGCCGACGGTACTCTGACGCCAAAAAAGAATGATGCAATTCTGACCACCAACAGCGAAGGCAAGATCAATGTCGTCGGTCTCGACGAGGGCACCTATATCCTCACGGAGGTTAAGCCTGCCCCTGGCTACAACAACTCCGCAGCCGATGGCATTACGTTTACCATCACGAACGATGGCCTGCCCACTAACGGCAGTTCTTTCAATCCTGGATGCAATCTCGCCGAGGAAACCGACGGGAATCTTGTTCAGGCGACAGCCGCTACTGATGGTAAAGTACACCTCACCGTTACCGATAAGAAGGGCTCCAACCTCCCGCTCACCGGTCTTAACGGCGTGACCTTCACTTGGATCGCTGGTGGCGCGGTGCTGTGCATCGGCGTGGCGCACCTCATCCGCAGCCGTAAGCAGGCTGAGGAGTCCGAGCAGGAGTAACGCTCGCTCACCCATCCCTTTGGCAGGTGGGATGTGATGGCCATGAGACTTGCGGACACTTTTCTCGTCCATTGACGTTCTTGCTTTGCCATTCTCTTTTCGGGGCAGACTCCGCGCTGGAGTCTGCCCCTTTTTTGGGATAACGCAGCCAGGCTCCATTGCCCGATGGATCAAGCGTATGAATATCGAACAGATGTTTGCAATTATTGCGTTTACCAGCTGCGGGTGCATACACTCGCAGTAAAATATCCTTGCGACGCATCCCGTGCGCGGGCGGCCGACGACTCGATCGGAGGTCCCCAAATGCTGAAATTCCTTAACGCGCTCGCCGCCCTCGCGGCGGTGGGCTCGTTCGTCATCGCGTTTCTTGACTCGTATGAAGTTCGGTTTAAGGTCCGTAGGCGCACGCGCGGTGCGGACGGTAGAAGGCATTTGCGCCGCAATAAGCGCAAATAAGAATGCCCGGGGGTCGGATCCCGGGCATTTAACAAAACCAGAAAACTAGGCCGCCCGCGCTCTCGTACACTTACGCGGGGTGCGTCGTTTTCTATTGACATTGTATCCCGAATCGCCCAACCGATTCGGGACATTTTGAAAACTCAAATGCGGGCCTACGCACGAAAGGAATCTCGTTAATTCCGAAAATTATGTATAATTCCAATTAAAAATGGAATCAAACGAAAACGATGGAAATGAACGAAGCGCTAATCTACTTACAAGAAGCACTAGGCCTCTCCGCCAAGACCAAAACTTGGCCTGGATCCGCACGCTTGCCATTGCATCTGCGGGCGATTGAGGTCCGCGCTGTTGACGCAAACGGTTTTTCGTTTTTGCTTGCAAGTTTGCCTACTGGCGTCGGGCTTCCCGAGGCTAAGAGAGTCTATAGCCAGCTAGCCTTGCGCGCGGAGACTCCTGTTGTCGTTTCGTTTCCTGATGCCGATGCACGTCAGCGCAAAGCATTGGTCGCACAAGGGATTCCCTTTGTCTGCCCTGGTAGACAGGCTTTTCTTCCATTTATGGGCACGGCCTGCACGGAGAGGGGCGGTGCCTGGTTTCGCAATCATGCGACCAAGATGTCACCCAACGCACAGGCTGCCGCAATCTGGGGAGCAGCCCAGGAGCCATATCGTCCCTATGACCTTTGTCGTGCGCTTGGGATTTCGGCAAGCCGTGCGAGTGAGGCCATAACCGAGCTTGTTGACAGGGGACTCGCGAGGCGCGAGCGTCGCGAGCGACGTGTCGTCGTGTTCCCTGTTGCCGTTGATCTTTTGCTCAGTGAGCACATGGCAGAACTCTCCTCGCCTGTCTCGAAGGTCTTTTTTGCAAGGAAGACGCCGCAGGTCGACTATCTTGTTGACGCCGGGGAGACGGCGCTCGCTGCGCGTTCGATGCTCGCTGCGCCGGGCATGGAACAAAAGGCCGTCTTAAGAAGTGCATGGCGTCAACTGAGCGACCTCGAAGTCGCAGACGGGGAGTTGCCGGATAACGAAACGGCGATGATCCAAGTGTGGCGCTATGCGCCCGTGTTTGCCGACTCCTCCCGCGTCGACGACATTTCGCTTGCGCTATCTTTGGCGGCAATCGACGATGAGCGAATTCAGCTCGAAGTCGATCACATGTTTGGAAAGGACTATCCATGGCAAGAAGCGCTGTAGAAGGCCTCCAAGAATTTCAGCAGCATATGCAAGAAGCTGCAGGATCGTATGCCCTTATCGGCGGCACGGCATGCGACATTTTGCTCGCGGAGGCGGGACTTCCGTTTAGGATGACTCACGATTTTGATGTTGTAATTGTCGCCGACGACCGGTTGCCTCAGACGGCAGAAGCTATATGGACTTTGGTGCGTGATGGCGGCTACCGCTGCGGCTGGGGCGAAGGCAAAGGCTCATGTTTTTATCGGTTTACAGAGCCTAAGAGGCCGGGCTACCCCCATATGATCGAACTCTTCGCGAAGTGCCCCGACTTTCTAAAGGGTCGTGAGGGGATTGATGTGGCGCCCATTCACGTTGATGAAAACATAAGCAGTCTGTCGGCAATTTTGTTGGACGATGCTTACTACAGCTTGTTCCTTCAGGGAATTCGGACCGTAGGCGGCGTTTCGGTCCTGGGTACGGAATACATTGTCCCGTTCAAAGCGAAGGCGTATCTCGACCTAAAAGCTAGAAGGGAAGCGGGGGAGAACGTTGATTCGAGGAAGGTAAAAAAGCATAAACGCGATGCACTGAGGCTTGCTCAGCTGCTTGGCGAGTCGGAAGGTGTCGACCTGCGCGGAGAACTGAAGGACGATATGCTTGCGTTTGTTAAAGATTGTGAGGTGGGCGACGTCAATCTGAAACAGATCGGGGTTGCGGGCGTAACGATGGCGCAGTTGCTCGAAACGATGAAAGCAATATATGGCTTGATTGGTTGAGTGGGGTTACGTGGCCCGGACGGTGCAGTCTAGCTGCGTTGTCCGGCGCGGAAGCTCGCTAATCAGCTATTATTTGTTTAGACAACTTGAGTTGTAGAGGAGTGACCGGCGATGGTGCAGGGCGCTAAACATATGAAGAGCAATAACGCTGCGGGCAACGGCGGCTCAAGCCCTCAGCCCAAACCTCAACCAAAGCCCAAGCGTCGCCGCAAGCGACTTCCGCGCTGGGCCGACCGGCTCATCACCATCGTCATCATCCTTATTGGCGTGGGCCTTATGACCTGGCCGTGGATCTTGGACCGGCTCGAGGCCTCGGGCGTGTTCAACCAGATCAGCACGGTGTCCAGCACCGTTGACGCGCTGTCTGCCGAGGAGCGCGAGCGCATCCTGCTCCAGGCGCGCTCCTTTAATGAGCAGCTGGCGGGCGAGGCCACCGAACTTCCCGCCGACCAGATCGAACCCTACGCCCAGCAGCTCATCTTTGACCGCGACCCCATGATGAGCTGGGTCGAGATCCCCTCCATCGACGTGAGCATGCCCATCTACCACGGCACGAGCGAAGAAGTCCTTATGGCGGGCGTCGGCCACCTGGAGGGCACGAGCCTGCCGGTGGGCGGCACCTCGACGCACTGCGTGCTCACCGCGCACTCGGGCATGCGCAACCTGAGCATGTTCGACGACATCCACTCGCTGGAGCCCGGCGACCTGGTGCTGCTGCATACCATGAACAAGACGCTCGCCTACAAGATGGTGGACTCTGAGGTCGTGCTGCCCGAGGAGATGGAGTCGCTGGCCATCGAGCCCGGCGCCGACAAGGTGACGCTCGTTACTTGCACGCCCTACGGCGTGAACGA
>CAVALS010000122.1:0-7836 GCA_963589385.1 Bacteroidaceae bacterium | reverse complement strand
CACCCAGAGCTGCGGCAAGTGCACGCCCTGCCGCGTGGGCCTGAGCGCGCTGAGTGACCTGCTCGCCGATGTGCTCGAGGGCCGCGCCGACGAGTCCACGCTCAATCTGATCGAGCGCACCGCCCGCACCATCTATCTTTCGAGCGATTGCGCCATCGGTTACGAGGCCGGCGCCATGGCGCTTACGGCTATCCGCGGTTTCCGCGACGATTTTGAGCACCACATCCGCGAGCACTCCTGTGGCTTTGACCGCGAGGCCCGCGTCCCGTGCGTCTCGGGCTGCCCGGCGCACGTCGACATTCCCGGTTACATTTCGCTGGTCGAGGCCGGCCGCTATGCCGATGCCGTCAAGGTCATCCGCAAGAACAACCCGCTGCCGCTCGTTTGCGGCCTGGTGTGCGAGCATCCCTGCGAGATGCACTGCCGTCGCGGCATGGTCGACGACCCCATGAACATCCTCGCCCTCAAGCGTTTTGCCGTTGAGCACAGCGACCTCAACGATTACAAGCCGCATGTAGTGGACAACACCGGTAAGCGCGTCGCCGTGATCGGCGGCGGCCCGGCCGGCCTTTCCTGTGCTTACTACCTAGCCGTGATGGGCCATAAGGTGACCATCTTTGAGCGGCGCCACCACCTGGGCGGCATGCTGCGTTATGGCATTCCCAGCTACCGTCTGCCGCGCGAGCGCCTGCAGGCCGAGACCGACTGGATTATGAGCGCCGGCATCGACGTGGAGCTCGATCACTCCGTCAACGGCGAGGAGCTTGCCCGCCTGCGCGACGAGTTCGATGCCGTCTACCTGGCCATCGGTGCCCACAGCGATAAGAAGCTCGGCCTTCCGGGCGAAGATGCGCCCGGCGTGGAGTCGGCCGTCAAGATGCTGCGTGCCATCGGCGACGACGAGCTGCCCGACCTGAGCGGCCAGCGCGTGTGCGTCATCGGCGGCGGCAATGTGGCCATGGACGTGGCTCGCTCTGCCGTGCGCTGCGGTGCCGAAAAGGTGAGCATCGTCTACCGCCGCCGCATCTGCGACATGACGGCCCAGGATGCCGAGATTGCCGGCGCCCAGGCCGAGGGCTGCGAGGTTTTGGAACTCACCGCACCGCTCGCTATCGAGACGGGTGAGGAAGGCCGCGTGAGTGGCCTGCGCGTGCAGCCGCAGATTATCGGCGAGCCCCGTCGTGGGCGCCCGGCCCCGCGTGCCGCCGCCACGCCCGAACGCGTCATTCCCTGCGAGCGCGTGTTTGTGGCCATTGGCCAGGACATCGATTCCAAGCCGTTTGAGGAGATGGGCATTGCCTGTAAGTGGGGCTGCATCGTCACCGATTCGGATGGCGCCGTGCCTAACTTCGATGGCCTCTTTAGCGGCGGCGACTGCCAGACCGGCCCCGCCACCGTCATCCGGGCCATCAACGCCGGCCGCGTTGCTGCGGCAAATATCGACCGCTACCTGGGCTTTGACCACAAAATCAAGCTCGACGTTGAGCTGCCGACCGTGCAGTTTAAGGGCAAGCACGAGTGCGGCCGCTGCGAGCTGGGCGAGCGCGAGGCCGGCGAGCGCATCCACGATTGGAATCTGGTCGAGCAGGGCCTTACCGAGGAGGAGGCACGCCAGGAGGCAAGCCGCTGCCTGCGTTGCGACCACTTTGGCTTTGGCGCGTTCCGCGGAGGGAGGAACCTGGAATGGTAGAGCTCAACAACTCCACTGTCAGCGACAACACCGAAAGCGGAGCACTCAACATGGTCAAGCTCACTATCGATAATTGCGAGGTCGTGGTACCTGAGCACACCACGATCCTGGATGCAGCCAAGTCCGTCGGCATCCAGATTCCCACCCTGTGCTACCTACGCGATCTAAACGAGATCGGCGGTTGCCGCGTGTGCGTGGTCGAGGTTGAGGGCTGCGACCAGCTGGTTGCCGCCTGCAACAACTACGTGCTCGACGGCATGGTGGTCCACACCAACAGCCCCAAGGCCCGCGAGGCGCGTCGCACCAACGTGCAGCTGCTGCTGTCCCAGCACGACTCGCGCTGCACGAGCTGCGTGCGCAGTGGTAACTGCAACCTGCAGACCATCGCCAACGACCTGGGCATCTTCTATCTGCCGTACGAGCAGCATCTGGCGCGCGAGGGCTGGGATTTCGATTTCCCCATCATCCGCGAAAACGACAAGTGCATTAAATGCATGCGCTGCATCAAGGTGTGCGAGAGCGTACAGGGCCTAGGGATTTGGGACCTGACCAACCGCGCCACGCATACCGCCGTGGGCACCCGCGGGCGCGTGCCGATCGGCAAGACCGATTGCGTCGCGTGCGGCCAGTGCATCACGCATTGTCCGACGGGCGCCCTGCGCGAGCGTGACGATACCGAGACCGTGTTCGACGCCATCGCCGATCCCGACAAGATCGTGCTGGTGCAGATTGCGCCGGCCGTGCGTAGCGCCTGGGGCGAGGAGCTCAGTATTCCGCGCGATGAGGCCACCGTCGAGCGCCTGGCCTGTGCGCTGCGCCGCGTGGGCTTTGAGTACGTGTTCGACACCGATTTCTCGGCCGATCTTACCATTATGGAGGAGGGCTCCGAGCTGCTCGAGCGCCTGGGTAAGGCCGCCAAGGGCGAGGGCGACAGCCGCAGCTGGCCCATGTTCACGAGCTGCTGCCCGGGCTGGGTACGCTTTGTGAAGGCGCGTTACCCCGAGTTTGTCGACAGCCTGTCCACGTCCAAGTCGCCGCAGCAGATGTTCGGCGCCATCGCCAAGACCTACTACGCCAAGGTGCTGGGCGTGGAGCCCGAGCGCCTGTTTGTGGTGTCCGTGATGCCGTGCACGGCCAAGAAGGCCGAGTGCGCGCTGCCGAGCATGGTGGGCGAGGGCGGCACGCCCGATGTGGACGTTGCGCTGACGGTGCGCGAGATGGTGCGCATGGTCCGCGCGAGCCACGTGAGCGTGGATACGCTAGTTGAGGAGCCGCTCGATACGCCGCTGGGCTTTGGCACGGGTGCGGGTGTGATCTTTGGCGCCACGGGCGGCGTGATGGAGGCCGCCGTGCGCTCGGCCTATTACCTGGTGACGGGCAAGAACCCCGACGCCGACTTCTTTACCGATGTGCGCGGCCTGGACGGCTGGAAGGAGGCCGTGGCCGATATCGATGGCACCAAGGTGCGCGTCGCCGTGGCACACGGGCTGGGCAACGCTGCCCGTCTGCTCGACGCGATTCGCGACGGCCGCGTGAGCTATGACTTCGTTGAGGTTATGGCGTGCCCGGGCGGCTGCGTCGGTGGCGGCGGTCAGCCCATCCACGACGGCTGCGAGCTGGCAGCCGAGCGTGGCCAGGTGCTCTGGGGCCTGGATGCCGCTGCGGACATTCGTTTCTCGCACGAGAATCCCGATGTCCAGGCGTGCTACCGCGAGTTCTTGGGCGAGCCGCTTTCGTCGCTGGCTGAGGATCTGCTGCATATCGACCATCACGCATGGACGATGCCTAACGAGGGGACGTGCTAGCGATGCGCGCGTTTGATTTTGAGCTGTCGCGCCGGGGGTTTGCCTCGGCGCTTGCCGCGGGTGCGCTGTCGCTCGCACTCGCGGGCTGTGGCGGCGGGGCTGCCGGTGCCGGGTCCGCCGCGGGCTCGGCTGCCACGGACGGCGCCGGTGCTGCTGCAGAGCCGGTCGAGGTGCGCGTCGCCTCGCTCAAGGGGCCGACCTCGATTGGTCTGGTGCAGTTTATGGACCGGGCAGCCGATGGCGAGACGGACAATGAGTTCGACTTTGCGATCAATACTGCCGCCGATGAGATTGTGCCCAAGGTCATTCAGGACGATATCGATATCGCCCTGGTGCCCGCCAACGTGGCGAGCGTACTCTACAACAAGACTGAGGGTGCGGTGCAGGTCATCGACATCAACACGCTGGGCGTGCTGAACGTGGTGACGGGTAACGCGGACGTTACTTCGTTTGGCGATCTGGCGGGTCGCACCGTCTACATGACGGGCAAGGGCACCACGCCAGAGTACGTCATGAACTACCTGCTGGAGCGTGCGGGCCTGACCGGCCAGGTTACGCTCGAGTTTAAGAGCGAGCCCACCGAGGTGCTGTCAGCCCTGCTTGCCGATCCGTCTGCCGTGGGCGTGCTGCCCGAGCCGTTCAAGACCGCTGCCATCGCAAAGAGCGAAGGCAAGCTGTCGGCGCCGGTGAGTCTGACCGATGTGTGGGATGAGCTGGCAGGTGACACGGGTTCGCGCCTGCTGACGGGCGTGACCGTGGTGCGCCGCGCGTTTGCCGAGGAACATCCCGAGGTTGTGGCGGAGTTCTTGAGCTGCCATGCGGCGAGCGTTAAGGCTGTCAATGTGTCACCGGCAGACTGGGCGCAGGCCGTGGTCGATGCGGGTATCGTGGATAACGCCGCGATTGCCGAAAAAGCGATTCCCGGGTGCATGCTTGTCTGCCAGACGGGCAAGGATATGAAGGCGACACTTAGTGGGTATCTGCAGGTGCTGGCCGACGCGGATGCGAGCGCCGTGGGTGGTAAACTTCCGGCTGACGATTTCTACTACATGGAGTAGCCCGTGCGTGCGTTTGCTCGACAAATGACAGAGCGTATGAAGGCGGTGGCGGCAGCAGGTGCCGTCGCCGCCTTTTGGCTTGCCGTGTGGGTGCTGGTAGCGGGTCTTGTGGCGCAGCCGTTGATTTTGCCGGGGCCGGGTACTGTTGTGGTGGCATTGCTGCGGCTGGTATGCGATGCCGGCACGTGGGCGATCCTGGTGGGCTCAGGCGCACGAATCTTGGGCGGGCTGGCGCTTGCCGCGATGTGCGGCGGCGTGCTGTCGGGAGTCTCGGTGCGGTCGCGGACGTTTGCCCGCCTGGTGGCGCCGGCGCTTTCGTTTGTTAAGGCGACGCCGGTTGCCTGCGTAGTGGTCCTGCTGCTTATCTGGCTGGGGTCGGCACGTGTGAGTATCGCAGCGGTCTTTTTGATGGCGCTGCCGGGCGTGTATTTTTCGCTGGCCGAGGGTTTGACGCAGGTTGATCAGCCGCTGGAGCAGATGTTTCGTCTGCATGGCGTGCGGGGTTGGCGTCTGTTTTGCGCCCATACCTGGCGCGAGGTCCTGCCGTTTGTGCTTTCGTGTGCGCGTGCCGTGATCGGCATGAGCTGGAAGGCCGGCGTGGCGGCGGAACTCATCGGCATGGCGACGGGCACCGTGGGCGAACGCATCTATCAGGCGAAGCTTTTGATCGAGACGGCGGACCTGCTGGCGTGGACCGTGCTGGTCGTTGCTGCCTCGTGGGCGTGCGAGCGCGTGCTGGTGTGGCTGCTGCGGGTTTCGGGTTCCGTGGCATGGCGTGTGGCCGTGCGGGCGCATGGGCGCAGCGCTCGCGGGCGTGCGGGGGCTGCGAGCGATGGCGCTGCAGCGGAGCTTGCGCTTGCCGTGGGCGATCGCGCGCCCTGGGGGCCGGCGCTGGATGGTCTGGTGCTCAACGTGCCCGCGGGTGGGCGTATCTGTGTGATGGGCGCTTCGGGCACGGGCAAGTCGACGCTGCTCGCCCTGGCGGCGGGGGAGTGCGAGCCGTGCTCGATGGTGTTTCAGGATGCGCGCCTGGTAGAGGGCGCCTCGGCTTTGGATAACGTGCTGGTGTGTGCCGATGCGCGCGTGGATGCTTCGAGCGCTACGGCCTTGCTGCGCCGGTTGGTGCCGGGAATCGATGTGCATGTTCGCGTGGCCGAGCTTTCGGGCGGGCAGCGCCGTCGTGTCGAGATCGCCCGCGCCCTGCTGTGTGGCGGCTGTGCCGTCATTCTGGATGAGCCCTTTACCGGCCTGGACGCCTCCGCGCGCGATGTGACGACCAAGGTCGTGCTCGACCTGCTCGACGGCCGCACGCTCTTGCTTGCTACGCATGATATCGCCGACGCTCAGGCCCTCGATATTTCGGATATCATCACGCTCTAAAAACTAACTCAGCAACAAAATGATCCATTTTCCTCCGTCCCCATTGGGTCGGGTGTGGTATTCTATCTACGGGGTAATACTTAGGAATACCAAGTAATACCAACACTGCAGAAACAAACTCCGGATGCGGGCCAATCGGGTTGCCTTCACAGCCCGTCGCCCAGCCGCGTGGCCCGCATCTATCCGCACCACCGTCGTTTCAAAAAGGAAGCGCCATGGCAGAACACATGACCCCCGTAGTCGCGAAGGTCTTGCCCGAGGAGAAGGCAGCCTTCGCGGCGGCAACCCAGCTCGTGGGCACCACGCCGTCCAACGCCATCCGCATGTTTATCGCTGCGTTCAATCGCTGCGGCACCTTCCCGTTCGACATCTCGCCCAACGGGGCCTTTGGCAAAGACTGTCCCCAACAGCTAGTCGTTGAAGAACGTCCCCAATGACTAGTCGTTGGGAGGAGGTCGGCATGCTCAATGCGATGATTTGGGCGCTTGCCTGTTTTGGTGTCGTCGCTGCCGATATTGCCCTGAGCGTCGTTTTGTTCTCCGCCCTTGGCGTCGCATCGGTGTTCATGGGTTATTCGATCGACGACCTCGACATTCAATTGCTTCAGGCCGTCGCGCAGACGGCATCGTTTTTGATGGCGCTGCTGTGGTGGCGTTATCTGTGGCCGCGTTCGTTTATGGCACGCCGGCAAAGCGAGCACCCGCTCGGCGGGGGAGCGCGTGGGGCGTGGAAACGCATCGCCTGCGTTATCGTGATTGGCCTGGCCCTGCAGGTGGTCGTTGGCTACGTGACCGACGCCGTGCTGTCGCTGCTGCCCGAGGCTGCGGCCGACTACAGCGAGCTTGTCGAGGAAACAGGCATGGGCGACACTAGCTATCTCGACGTTCTGACTACGGTACTCGGCGCCCCATTTTGTGAAGAGCTGCTGGTGCGCGGCATTATTTTTGAGTTTTCGCTCCGAGCGTTTAATCCGCAGTGCCGCCCACTTTGGAAGCGCCGGCGTCGTGCGAGCGCGCAGGACGGTGCCATGGTGCCCTGGGCGGCCCCAAGCACGTGGGGTATCGCCGCGGCGATTGTGCTGCAGGCGGCAATCTTCGGTTTTATGCACATGAATTGGGTGCAGGGTTGCTACGCGGGTGCTGCCGGCCTCATCTTTGGTTGGGTGCTCGTGACGACCGGAAAGCTCCGCTACACGATCCTGCTGCACTTTGCCTTTAATGCCGGGTCGTATCTCATGACGCTGCTCTGGTTTGTGAGCACGCCGTTCGACGTGGCAATTACGGTCGCTATCGCCGGCTTTGTGCTGGTAGAGGCGATGCGCTCGCTGCGCCACGCGTGTGGGATGGACGCAGCGAGCGCACCGCTGCCCTAGTTGCGGCGTCCGCCTCCGTTGGCGCCCTGCCGTCCCTGGGCCGCGCGATTGCGTCCTGCGGTGTTTTGCGCGCGCGACATGCCGCCGTGCCCCTTGCTGCCCTTGGGCCCTTTGCCAGCGCCGCCACCATGCGGTTTGCCGCCCTTCTTGCCGGTGCCATGCCCACCGCCGGCAGACGTCTCGCCCGGGCGTGGCGGCACGGGGCGGATCAGGCAATGCTTGGTATAGCCGATCAGGTCACGACGCCCGGCCTTCTCTAGCGCCTCGCGCACCAGCTTGTAGTTCTCGGGCTTGCGATACTGGATGAGCGCGCGCTGCATGGCCTTCTCATGCGGGTCGCGCGCCACGTAGATCGGCTGCATGGTGCGCGGATCTACACCGGTGTAGTACATGCAGGTCGACATGGTGGACGGGGTGGGGTAGAAGTCCTGTACCTGCTCGGGCATGTAGCCCATGTCGCGCACGGCTTCGGCAAGGTCCACGGCTTCCTTCATGGTTGAACCGGGGTGGCTCGAGATCAGATACGGCACC
>CAVALS010000121.1:0-7917 GCA_963589385.1 Bacteroidaceae bacterium | reverse complement strand
AACTCGGACTCGTGGCCCTTATTGGCACGCAGATGGGAACCGGCACCCTTAGCAGATGCCGGTTGGTTGTTGGCCTTATTGCCTTTGGCGTTTTGTGCAGATCCGCGCGCCAAACTAAACCTCCATGACGACCGGGATGATCATCGGACGAGTGCGCGTACGGCTCCAGATAAAGTTGGAGAGCGAGTCGCGCACGGCCTTGCGAATGGCATCGGAACCGCTGCTCGTAAAGCTGAACTTGCCCTTCTCGATCGTCTTCATAATGGACGCGGAGGCATCCTCGGAGAACTGGTCGTCGATGGCAAACGAGACGCCGCGGCCCGAGAACTCGATGGCCTCGATCTTCTTGTGTTTGAGGGAGACGATGGCAACGGCCGTGACCATACCGTCGTTGGCGAGCTTCTGGCGATCGCGCAGGACGATGGGGTCGGTATCGCCGATACGCAGGCCGTCGACGTAAACGACACCGGACTCGACGGGCGTACCGCGCTTGACGATACCGCCGCGCATCTCGAGCGTGTCGCCGTTATCGAGGATAAAGATATGATCGTCCTTGAGACCCATCTTGCGGGCCAGCTGGGCATGGGCGCGCAGGTGCACGGCCTCGCCGTGAACCGGCATAAAGTACGTGGGCTTGGCCATGGCCATCAGGAGCTTGAGCTCCTCCTGGCTGCCGTGACCGGAGACGTGAACGAGAGCGCGGTTCTTATCCCACACGTCGCAGCCGAGCTTGGCCAGGCTGTTGACGACCTGCTGGACGGCCTTCTCGTTGCCGGGAACAGGAGTTGCCGAGAGGATAACGGTATCGCCCTCGTGGATGGAGAGCGTCTTGTGCTCGCCATTGGCCATGCGGGACAGGGCCGACAGCGGCTCGCCCTGCGAACCGGTGCACATGACGACAATCTTGTCGTCGGGCAGGTTATCAATGTCAAAGGCATCGATGATATCGGCATCATCGATGTTGAGATAACCGAGCTCGCGCGCCACGCGGGTGTTCGTGAGCATGGAACGACCGGTCACAACGACCTTACGGCCGCACTTGCGGGCGGCATCGCAGATCTGCTGCAAACGATGGATGTGGCTCGAGAACGATGCGACGAACACGCGACCCGGGGCGTTCTTGATGGCGTGCAGCAGGTTGGGACCAACCTCGGCCTCAGACTTGGTAAAGCCGGGAACCGTGGCGTTGGTGGAGTCAGAAAGCAGCAGGTCGATGCCCTGCTTGGCAAAGCGGCTGATAGCGGCATAGTCGGGCGTGACGCCGTCGATGGGCGTCTGGTCGAGCTTAAAGTCGCCGGTGTGCATAACGGTGCCCTGATTGGTGCGGATGAACACGCCCAGAGCGCCGGGGATGGAGTGCGTCATCGAGAAGAAGTCGAGCGAGATGCCGCCGAGGTTGACATGGCTGCCACCCTTGACCTCGCGGAACTTGGGCGCGCGGATGCGGAACTCAGAAAGCTTGCCCTCGATAAAGCCAAGCGTCAGCTTGCTCGAGAAGATGGGCACCTTATTGTTGAGGTCCTGCAGCAGATACGGAAGCGAACCGGTGTGGTCCTCGTGGCCGTGGGTGACGACGATACCGCGGAGCTTCTCCTCGTTCTCCAGAACATAGGTGTAGTCGGGAAGCACCAGGTCGATACCAGGCTGGGAGTCATCCGGGAACATGAGGCCGGCGTCGACGAGCACCATGTCGTCGCCGCACTCGAAGACCGTCATGTTCTTGCCGATGCCGTCAAGGCCGCCGAGCGGGATGATCTTCAAGGGAGATGATTTTTTAGCTGCCATAGGTGAGTGTTGTTTCCTTTCTTCGAAACGGGTCTGGAACAACCGACGGGGCGCTTCTGGCAAACCGACCGCCGGGCACATACAACAATGCATCGTAGAGTCGATGCAATAACCACAGTATGATACCCATTTGCACAACAACAGACCACCCATGCATCAAAGCCCCATCTGAACTGGTCTATCCCGACGGTTTCCCGTGGGGCGGGCACTGATGAAGTTTCCTGCTCTACAGTCCTGCTCACGACGGAGGCCACATTAAGTGGCCTCCTGTTCGTGCGGAACTCGCGATAAGCTTCATCAGTGCCCGCCCCACGGGAAACCTGCCAATAAGGGATAGGTTTGTTTTAGTAGGTTTTATCTGCGGGAATGCCGAGGCTATGATCCAATTGCCTCGTTGTAGGCATTCAGCTGGCCTTGCCAGAGCTTGCGATCGTTGTCGGTAATCTCTCGAATGATATGAGCTGGATTGCCGCCGATGATGACGTGGCTTGGAACGTCTTTAACAACAACTGAACCTGAGGCTATGACCACATCGTCTCCGATTGATACGCCCGGATTGATAATCACCCCGCCGCCCATCCAGACGTTGTTGCCGATTACGACAGGCTTAGCATACTCGAGGTCTAGATTGCGCACATCGGCGTCAATTGGATGCCCAGCAGTAAATATACTCACATGGGGTCCTAGAAAGACGTTGTCGCCAAAGGTCACGTAATTTTCGTCCAGAATCGTCAAACCGGTATTCGCATAGAAATGGTTACCAAACGAAACCCTGTCACCGTGATCAAAATAAACGGGAGCCGTTAAGACCATATCGTCCGGAGCAACGCGAAAACACTTCTTTAGTTCCTCAAAGGCGCTCGAATCAGCCCAATACACCGACTCATTAAACAACTTCTGAGCCGCATGCACCCTACTAAACGAATGGTCGTTAACCCGATAGGGGCTATAGAGCTCCCCGGCAATCATGCGGTCCCATTCAACCTTATTTGTCATGCCAACCCCCTAGGCTAAGCGTTAGATGCGAAAAAGTATATCAACTAAGAACAGAAGACCAGCAAGCTACCAACAGCGTTAACCAGCCCTTTTGCTTGCGCCCGGGAGGGACTCATATAAAGTTTATCGCGAGTTCCGCACGCAAAGGAAAGCACTTAATGTGCTTTCCGTCTTGCGCAGGACTGTAGAGCAGGAAACTTTACCTGCGGCCCCGCCGGGAATAGCAAAAGGGCGACCCCCTTAGGAGTCGCCCTTGTTGAGCTGCTTATGTACGGCTGTTACTCGGCGTCGTGGTGACGGCGAGGCTTTCGGCCTCCGTTGTCGCCGGGACGGCGCGGACGGTCGCTGCGCTCAGAGCGCTCGCGACGCGGACGCTCACGGCGCTGGAAGTGCTCGCCGTCGCCCTCGGAGGCACCCTCGGCACGAGCCGGGGCCTCGGGCTTATCAAGACGATCGAGCGAGATCTTGCCGCGATCGTCGACCTCGATGACGACGACCTTGACCTCGTCGCCCACGTTGAGGACGTCCTCGACCTTCTCCACGCGGCCCTTGGCGACGCGAGAGATGTGCAGCAGGCCGTCCTTACCGGGCAGCAGGTTGACGAAGGCGCCGAAGGGCTGGATGGAGACCACGCGACCGGTGTACTCCTCGCCCGGCTCGGGAACCTTGATGATGAGCTTGATGCGCTCGACAGCCTGGTCCACGGACTCGCCGGTGCCGCCGACAAAGACGGTGCCGTCCTCCTGGATGTCGACCGAAGCGCCGGTCTCATCCTGGATACCGCGGATGACCTTACCGCCGGAACCGATGACGTCGCGGATCTTGTCGGTCGGAACCTGGATGGAGACGATGCGCGGAGCGGTGCTGCGCGTGGTGTGGCGCGGCTCGGGGATCACATCGAGCATCTTCTGCAGGATGAAGGCGCGACCCTCCTTGGCCTGCTGCAGAGCGCGGGCCAGGATGTCGAAGGTGAGGCCGGTGGCCTTGTTGTCCATCTGCAGGGCGGTGATGCCCTCGGTGGTGCCGGTGACCTTAAAGTCCATGTCGCCCAGGAAGTCCTCGAGACCCTGGATGTCGGACAGGACCACGGTCTTGCCCTCCTCCTGGATCAGGCCCATGGCGATACCGGAGACCGGGCGCTTAATGGGCACGCCGCCGTCCATAAGGGCGAGCGTGGAGCCGCAGGTCGAAGCCATCGAAGAGGAGCCGTTGGACTCCATGACCTCGGAGACGACGCGGATGGCGTAGGGGAACTCGTTCTCGTCGGGGAGCACCGGAAGCAAAGCGCGCTCAGCCAGGTTGCCGTGGCCGATCTCGCGGCGCTTGGGGCTGCCCATGCGGCCGGTCTCGCCGGTGCAGAAAGGCGGGAAGTTGTAGTGGTGCATGTAGCGCTTGCCCTCGGTGGGCTCGATGGTATCCAGACGCTGGCCCTCGTTGAGCATGCCGAGCGACAGGACGGAGAGCACCTGGGTCTGGCCACGCTGGAACAGGCCGGAGCCGTGAACGAGCGGCAGGTAGTTGTCCTTCACCATGATGGGACGGATCTCGTCGGCGGCACGGCCGTCGACGCGCTCACCGGTCTCGACGACCATGGTGCGCATGGCCTTCTTCTCGAGCTTCTTGAGCGCCACGGGGATCTCGCGCTCCCAAGCGGCCTGCTCCTCCTCGGTAAACTCGGCACGGATGGACTCCTTCAGAGCCTCGACCTTGCCGATACGGGAGAGCTTGTCGGCGTCGCGAAGGGCGGCTGCCATCTCGTCGTAGTGGGCGAAGATGCGCTCCTGGACCTCCTCGACGGGCTGGTCGAGCGGGTACTCCTTCTTGACGATGGGGCCGTTGACCTGCTCCCACTCGGCAACGAACTCGTCCTGAGCCTGGCAGAAAGCAGCAAGGGCCTCCTGGCCAAACTTCATGGCGGCGAGCATGTCGTCCTCGGAGATCTCCTCGGCGCCGGCCTCGACCATCGAGATGAAGTCGGCAGAGCCGCCCAGCTCCAGGTCCAGATCGGAGTTCTCGCGCTCCTCGTAGGTGGGGTTGACGATAAACTCGCCGGTCTCCACGTTACGGCCGATGCGCACGCAGGCAAGCGGACCCTCGAAGGGCACGCCGCCGAGCGTCATGGCCAGAGAAGCACCCATGACGTTG
Source organism: Bacteroidaceae bacterium (assembly GCA_963589385.1). Classification (GTDB taxonomy): domain Bacteria; phylum Actinomycetota; class Coriobacteriia; order Coriobacteriales; family Coriobacteriaceae; genus Collinsella. The sequence goes on along the minus strand of CAVALS010000121.1, from coordinate 2,991 downwards.
ATGACGTCGAAGGGGTTGACCTGGTCGGCGACGAGCGAGGTGGCGACGATGTGCACCTCGTTGCGGAAGCCATCCGGGAAGCTCGGACGAATCGGACGGTCGATCATGCGCGCGGTGAGCGTAGCCTTCTCACTGGGACGGCCCTCACGCTTGAGGTAGCCACCCGGGATGCGGCCGGCGGCGTACATCTTCTCGTTGAAGTCGACGGTCAGCGGGAAGAAGTCGTAGTTCTTGCGCTCCTTGGAGACAACCACGGTGTCGAGCATCGTGGTGTCGCCCTGCTTGACCAGGCAGGCGCCGGTGGCCTGCTTGGCAAGCTCGCCCGACTCAAAGGTGTAGGTCTTGCCGTACAGCTCAAAGGTCTTGGATACGAGTGTCATTGTTCTCCTTTACCCCACAGGCCCCTTGCCTGTGGGCTTCTCATGTGACGCGGGCCCCCTGCCCCCGCCACGCTTCAGAGCGTGATTGTTCGCGCCCTTACACAAAAAGAGCGCCCCGCTGCGCAGGACGCTCTTAGCATGTACAAATCCTACTGGATGTTGTCGCGGATGCCCAGAGCCTTGATGAGCTCACGGTACTCGACGATGTCGTTCTTCTTGATGTAGGAGAGAAGACGACGACGACGGCCGACGAGCATGAGCAGGCCACGACGGGTGTGGAAGTCCTTCTGGTGGGACTTCATGTGCTCGGTCAGCTCCTTGATGCGCTCGGACAGGATGGCGACCTGAACCTTGGGGTTGCCGGTGTCGACCGGGGTGTTACCGAACTGGGCAGTCAGCTCCGCCTTGCGCTCTTTGGAAACAGTCATTGTTTCACCTTTCGTTTTACGTCGCCCGCGGGCGACTCGATTCGCCTCGGACTGGGAAGCCGCCGGTGGAGCGAGCAACCAAGGTCGAGGTACCAACAGGTCGGCATGATACCACAAGCAGCCCGCGCCTGCGCATCATCACCGACCCAACATGAATTCCATCGCACGGAGGCGTTGATCGGTGTGCGTCGCAGCCCACACATGCGAAAGCCCGAGCAGGAATGCCGCCGTATGCGGGTCGATTCGCTCGGCCATGAGCGCATCGAAGGTCATGGACATGAGGGCGCGCAGCCATGCGGTCTCACCGGTCGACACCAGTTCGGCACCTGGAACGCTCGACGCGCACGACCCGCACATGAGACCGCCCGCCTGGGGTGAAAAATACGACAGCATGGGGTCTCCGCACAGCACGCAGGCCGAAAAATCGGGTCGATAGCCAACGTGCGACAGCAGCTTAAAGACATATGCCGCCACAAGTAGGTCCATATGCGCCGTGTCAAGCCCGCTGCCCACCAGGGCAAGCGCTCGCTGCGTGATGGCAAAGGTAAACGGGTCCTCGGCGTCCTCGAACGAGCACACGCGCGCAACCTCGGCGATCGCGCTTGCGGCGCAGGTCGTCTCGTAATCGGGCGCAGCGCCGAGCGGCGCCTCCATAAGCTCGGCCTGGGAAACCACGTCGAGTGACCGTCCATGTGCGAGCAGCATATCGACCGTACAGAACAGCTCGCAGCGCGCAGCCAGGCGTCCGCCGGGTTTGCGGGCGCCCTTTGCCACGGCACGAACCTGCCGCCCCCGCTCGTCAAGCATCGTCAAGATCAGGTCGGTCTCTTTGAGCTTCGTCTTGTCGAGGACGAGCACCTTGGTGCGATATGTCCGGGAGCCTGCCATGCGCGCCGCGCGTCCTTAGTCCTCGGCGTTGTAGCCAAAGCGGCGAATCTGGGCCTCGTCGTCACGCCAGCCGGCCTTGACCTTCACGTCCAGCTCCAAAAAGACCTGCGTGCCAAAAATGCGCTCAAGATCGCGACGGGCGTCGATACCGATATGCTTGATCATCTCGCCGCCCTTGCCGATGATGATGCCCTTTTGGCCCTCGCGCTCGACGTAAATGGTGGCGTGCACGCGCAGTACCTTCTTGGTCTGCTCGAGCGCATCGCAGATCACGCCAACGGAGTGCGGAATCTCATCACGGGTGCGGCGCAAGACCTTCTCGCGCACAAACTCGGCAACGAGCGTCTCATCGGAAGCGTCAGTACCCATGTCCTCGGGGAACCAACGCGGACCCTCAGGCAAAAAGTGCGCAACGGTCTCTATAAAGGCATCGACGTTGAAGTTCTTAACCGACGACGTCACAATCTCGTCGTCATATTCCATAAGCTCGTGGGCAGCCTTAAGCTGCTCCATGACCTGTGCGGGGTCGGCCTCATCGGCCTTGGTGAGCACCAGGACCTTCTTGCAACGAGCGCATCTGACACGCTCGGCAACCCAGGCGTCTCCCCTGCCGATGGGCTTGGTGGCATCAATCAAAAACGCGACGACGTCGACATCGTTCAACTCGAACAGTGCGCTCTTGTTGAGCTCGGACCCCAGGCCGTCCTTGGGCTTATGAATACCCGGGGTATCGACAAAGACCAGCTGGTAGCCGGGACGGTTGACGACGGCGCGCATGCGACGGCGGGTCGTCTGTGCCACCGGCGAGGTGATGGCGACCTTTTTGCCATAGCAGGCGTTGAGCAGCGTGGACTTGCCGGCGTTGGGGCGTCCGACCAGGGCTACGAAGCCGCTGCGAAAACCGGGTTCAACGTCGCCAAAGCCCGCGAGGCTATCGTCCTCGTCGCACAGGGCGTCGAGCTCCTCGTCGCTCATGCCCTCAAACGGATCGAATTCCTCGACTTCCTCGTATGCTTCGGCCGCTTCGGCATCCACCGCATCCAGGGACTCGTCGTCCAGAGTTTCATCGATAGGCTGCATATTGTCGGACATGAAAATCCCTTTCTAAATAAAGTCGAGCGCGTGGGCAAATACCAGCAATCCCACAATCGCGGCGGTGATGGAAAGTACGTATACGGAGGCGGCGGCGATATCCTTCGCACGCTTTGCCAGCGGATGGAGCTCCTGGGTCGCCAGGTCGACGATGGCCTCCATAGCGGTGTTGCACAGCTCGCCGTGAATCACCAGGCCACAAC
>CAVALS010000120.1:0-7996 GCA_963589385.1 Bacteroidaceae bacterium | reverse complement strand
TCCAGGGCCTCGGTGTCCGTCAGCGCGAGCAGCTCCTCGAGCAGCTGACCAAATAAGTGAGCGCTCAGGATTCCAAGCTCTTTGTGATTTCTGGACCGTCAGGCGCGGGCAAGGGCACGCTCGTCACTCGTGTGCGCGAGCGTCGCTCTAACCTGGGCCTGACGGTTTCGGCTACCACGCGAGCACCACGCAAAGGCGAGGTCGACGGCGTCAACTACTTTTTTCTGACGCGCGAGGAGTTCGACCGCCGCGTGGCAAACGGCGAGTTTGTTGAGTGGGCCGAGGTCCACGGTAACTGCTACGGCACGTTGGTGAGCGAGGTTACATCCAAGCTTGCCTCGGGCGCGTCTCTGATTTTGGAGATCGATGTCCAGGGCGCCCTGCAGGTGAAGGAGCGTTTCCCCGAGGCCGTGCTGATCTTTATCAAGCCGCCTTCGCTTGAGGTGCTCCGCGAGCGTCTAGTCGGTCGCGGTACCGAGACGCCCGAGACGATTGAGCTGCGTATGGCAAACGCCGCCGATGAGCTTGCCCTTGCCGACCGCTACGACGACGTCGTGGTAAATGACGATCTCGACCGCGCGACCGATGAGCTCGTTCGCGTTCTCGATATGCATGAAAGGATCTGAGGTCCGTGTCCGTTGTAAAGCCTTGCATTGACGATCTTCTGGAGAAGACCGATCACAACCGCTTCCTGCTTGCTTCGCTTGCCTCCAAGCGCGCCTGCGACATCAATAGCATGCTGCGTGGCCAGCACAACCGCGTGCTTGCCGTCCAGGATGTCGATGACATCACCATCGGGCTTTCCGGTGCCGATACCATCTCGATGGCTATGGACGAGATTGTCGACGGCGACATCTCTTACGACGAGGCCCGTTACGAGAAGGCGCTCGGCCACAAGGTTGCTGAAGCCTAAATGGCGGCTCGCGTCTGCCTGGTCCACTATCACGAGGTTGGACTGAAGGGTAAGAACCGCGCACATTTTGAGCATATCCTCATGGATAACATTCAGGCGGCCTTGGCCGCCTTTTCCGTGAATGCCGTGTCTCGAATTTCCGGTTATATCCTCGTGACCTTTAACGAGCATCAGGCCGATGAGGCGGCGCGTGTCATTCGCACCGTTCCCGGCGTTGCTCGTGTGTCTTTGGCGTATCACACTAACCGCGACCCACAGGAGTACTGTGCCGCCGCCGTCAAGGCGCTGCGCGAGTATGGTCCCTTCGATTCGTTTAAGGTGCACGCCAAGCGCTCCAATACCGACTATGAGCTCACCTCGATTGACATCAATCGTCAGGTGGGCGAGGTACTGTGTGAGGCCTTCCCCGATAAAAAGGTTCAAATGCACGACCCCGATGCGATGGTGCACGTACTGGTGGTCCAGGGTAGCGTTTATGTGTACGCGCGCTCCGAGCGCGGCGTGGGCGGTCTGCCGGTGGGTTCTGCCGGCAAGGTCGTGACGCTGCTGTCGTCGGGTATCGATTCTCCGGTGGCGACCTGGATGCTCGCGCGTCGCGGCGCGGTGTGCGTGCCGGTACATTTCTCTGGTCGTCCGCAGACGCCCGATACGAGCGAGTATTTGGTGCAGGACATCATCCGTGCGCTTGAGCCGGGTGTCCAGATCGGCCGCCTGTACGTGGTGCCGTTTGGCGACTGCCAGCGTGAGATTTCGGTCACCTGTCCCAGCAATCTGCGCGTGATCATGTATCGCCGCATTATGTATTCGGTTGCCGAGCGCATTGCACACATCGAGGGCGCCAAGGCCATCGTTACGGGTGAATCGCTTGGGCAGGTTGCCTCCCAAACGCTTGAGAACATCATGGCCGTCAACGAGGCCGTGAAGATCCCCGTGTTCCGTCCTCTCATCGGTTCGGACAAGCAGGAGATCATCGCGCGCGCCGAGGAAATTGGTACGTTCGATATCTCGACTGAGGCCGCGCCCGACTGCTGCACGCTGTTTATGCCGCGCCGTCCCGAGACGCACGCTAAACTTGATGCCGTGCATGAGGCCTGGGAGTTGTTCGATCACGAGGAGATGATCGAGCGCCTGCTCAAGCAGACCGAGTACATTGACTTCGAGAGCAACACGTATAAGGCCCCTAAGACCTTAAAACGCAAACATTCGGAGCTTGCTCCGCGTGAGATTTACCAAGATCACGAGTAATTTTGTGCATAGACCGACGATGCGTCTGCATCGTCGGTCTTTTGCGATCTGGGCATTTTGCGGCTAAGTGTTCATTTGCTGACGTGTGCCTGAATAAATGGACAGTATTTCGCAAGGTTTTGGTCGGCTTTTGGTTTGACCGCGAAAACCGGTTTTGGAGAATGGCTGTTGCAGGACTCTTTTCCTGACACGATGTTGTTGGGAGGTTTTGCTATGGCGCAGCGCGAACAACACGAACGGGTCAAACGGATGGACCGCTTGGCGGACAAGCTGCTCGGTCATAAGGCAGTGGTGATGGCTATACTGGTCGTCATTGCGATGGCGAGCGGCTTGGCGATGGCGAACCTTGGTGGCGGTGCCGGCGGCGTGTCGTTTGAGCGCACTGACGGTTCGGGCTCGTTGGTGGAGCCGGGATCCGGCGATGCCTCGAGCGGAAAGACATCCGAAGGCTCTTCGCCTAAGGCGTCTGCCGCGGCAGAGGTTTATGTCGATGTTGATGGCGCCGTTGTGTCGCCCGGTGTATACCGCCTCAAGGACGGCGCTCGGGTGGCTCAGGCGATTGATGCCGCCGGCGGGCTGGCGCCCGAGGCAGACGTTACGGGGCTCAATCGGGCATCTAAGGTCGTCGATGGACAGAAGATTCACGTTCCAACGGTAGGGGAGCAGCAGACGTCCATTGCGGAAGTCGGTGTTGATGGTGGGACTTCCGTATCATCGGGCGTGAGTCGCGCAATAGGCCTAGTAAACATCAATACGGCAAGCGCGGCAGAGCTGCAGACGCTCTCCGGCATCGGTCCCTCCATGGCCCAGTCGATTATCGATGAGCGGACAAAGAACGGTGCTTTTGCCTCAGTTGACGATCTGATGCGTGTGTCGGGGATCGGTGAGAAGAAGCTCGCCAAAATCAAAGATTGTATCTGCGTATGAGTGCGACCGAGCGCGAACATGTGATGCCTCCGCGACCCCTGATGCCGTGGACGATGGCCCTTTGTGCCGGCATGTGCATGAGCTGCGCCTTGGTGCTCAACGTGACCGCTGATGCGCTGCTGAGGGAGCAGGCGCCGGCAGTCGGGCCGCTATGGGCCATTCCCGTTGCGGCGGCGGTATTCGTTTTGCTGGCTCAATCTTGTGCGCGGCTTGCCCCTTGGAAGCGGTGGCTGTATGCCGCGTCCGTCGGTCTCGTGGCGGGAGCGGTCGTCTCGGCGTGGTGGGCTGTGGGCACGCTAGGCGCCTCGAAGGCGCTCGACGGTCGAGCGGCAAGCAGCCTCGAGTTTGTCGTGCAGGGTGATCCATCCATAAACGACGACGTGTATTCCTATACCTGCGAGGCACGCGCGGACGGTAAGAACTTGGCAACGGTTCGCCTATCGTGTGACCGCGAGCTCAAGGTCGGGGCGCACGTGCGTGTTATCGGTCGTTTTTCACGTTTTGAGAACGATGCATATGGACGATCGCGCATGCTCCGAGGCGAGGTGCGCAAGGTTCAAGCCGTTCGGATTGTGCCGGTCGATGAGGGCTCTCCGGGCCCGCTGCTTCGGCTGCGAAATGGGCTGCTAACGTCCATCGCGCCTGCGACCGACCCGGCGCGTGCGCTCATAGCTGGTGTCGTCTGCGGTCGTTCGGCCGAGCTGCGCGCCCAGCCGGCGGGCGACTGGTTTTCGGTGACGGGAACGGCGCATCTTATCGCCGTCTCGGGCAGCCATTTGGCTATCGTGGGGTTTGTAATCGAGGGTGTATTGCAAAAGACTCGGTGCTCACGTGGTCTTCAGCGGGCGATACTGGCGATAACGCTTGTGGGCTACGCTGCCTTTACGGGCGCGTCTCGCTCGGCCGTGCGCGCGTGCTGCATGGTGTTCGCGACGCTTGTCGTAAACGGCGCGGGGCGTCGCCGGCACGGCGCATCGGCACTCTTTGTTACCATGTCCATCTTTGTGCTACTGCGGCCGACGGTGATGTTCGAGATGGGCTTTCAGCTTTCATGTGCCAGCGTCTTAGCCATTCTGTGCTTTTGCCCCTATGCGACCTACGCTTTGGGTGAGCTGGGTGTGCCATCGGGCGTTGCCAGCATGCTATCCGCCACGCTGTGCTCGCAACTGGCGACACTTCCCATTACCATTCCTGCCTTCGGTACGTTTTCGCTCATTGCTCCGTTGGCAAATGCGGTCATCGGTCCGGTGGTGAGCGTACTGCTCGCTGTGTCGATCGTGCTGGCTCCCTTTTCGCTCGTGGGACCGTTGCGGACTTTGGCGCTCGTTGTGCCCATGATTGCCGCCCGTTGCGCGCTGTTTTTCGAGCAGCTGTTTGCCGCCGTGCCGGGTGCATCCGTGAGCGTGCCGCCCGATAGCATGTGGATTTACCTAGTGCCGTGTTTGCTGGCGGTTCTGCTTGTCCGGTGGCCGCGTCCCCGTGCACGTCCTATGGCGGTGGGGCTTGCATGCCTGGTGCTCTTGGCTGCGATTCCGTACGTCTACTGGGATCGATTCGCTCCGCCTTCGGTGACGGTGCTCGATGTGGGCCAGGCCGATGCGATTCTTATCCGCCAGGGCGGCGCAGTAGCACTCGTCGACTGCGGACTCGACGAGCGCGTGGTGGCGGCGTTGGTTCGCAATAACGTGCACCATATCGATGCCGTCTTTGTGACGCATTGGGATGAGGACCACTGGGGTGGTCTGCCTGCCGTGCTCGAACAGTTTTCGGTCGGAACGATTGCCGTGGCGGCTGATGCGCTGGAGGATGCTCCTGCCGAGGTGTTGAACCGACCTGGCGTGGAGTATCGGCAGGTGCGCCGTGGGGATACAGTCGACATCGGCTCATTTTGCGCCCGCGTGATGTGGCCATTCGAGTCCGTGGATGGCGAGGGAAATGAGGACTCGCTTGTCCTGCTGCTCTCTTATATTCAGGAAGGCAAGGGCCTGCGTATGCTCCTCACCGGCGATGCCGAGCTCGACCAAGAACGGGAATTCGTGCAGGAGGTGGGGGATATCGATGTCCTTAAACTTGGGCATCACGGCTCTAAGGTTTCAGTCGATGGTGAGTTGCTGGACGTCCTGAAGCCCGAGCTTTCCCTCGCGAGCGCGGGCGAGGGGAATCGATACGGCCATCCGTCCGACGCCTGCATCGATGCCGTTAAGGAAGCGGGCGGCGTGTTCGCGTGCACTATCGAACACGGCGACATTACCGTCACGCCGACTGCGAATGGCTTTGCGATGCGATGCCAGCGACCGTGACAACGTCGTTGGCGTGTGGTGGGCCCCTGGGCTAGAATGGCACGGAGCGAGTACGAAGGCCTGCGGGAGGGGAGCGCAATGTCCGAAACCGGTCTGCTGCCGGCATATCTGATCGTCGGTACCGACGGAGTCAAGCGCGATCACGCCGTCTCGCGTATGAAAGCGCGTCTGGAAAAGTCGGGTATGGTCGAGTTCAACCTCGACGAGCGCGACATGACCAAGGACCCCGATATCGAGTCGATTATCGGATCGCTTAACACCTTTCCGATGGGCAGCGAGTTTCGCCTGGTAATCCTTGATGGCTGCTCAAAGCTCGCCAAGGCGGTCTCGGAGCCGCTCGTCGAGTATCTGGCGAGTCCCAGCCCCACAACGGTTTGCCTCATAATCGCCGATTCGCTTGCCAAGAACACGCGCCTGTACAAGGCAATCGCCAAGATTGACAAGAAGGCCGTGATCGATTGCTCCGGCACCAAGCGCTGGGAGCTTCCGCGCCGCGTGCAGCAGATGGCGACGCAGCATGGCAAGTCGATCTCGACGGCGGCCGCCGAGGAACTTGTCTCGCGTTCGGGTGAAAACACTCGCATGCTCGATAACGACTTGGCTAAGCTTGCCCAAATGGTTGAGGCGCCTCAGATTGAGCTTGCCGATGTGGAACGCTGGATCGTGCGCACGGCCGAAGTCCAGCCCTGGGACTTTCTCAATGCGGTCTCGGCCCGTGACATGCGCCGTTCGCTCGAGCTCTTCAATCTATTGCCCGCCAAGAGCTACGTGTGGACTTACACATTGCTGTGCGGCCGCATCCGCGAGCTAATCGTCGCCAAGGCGCTCGATGCGCGTGGACAGGGTCGTGAGCTGGCCGCAACGCTCAAGCTCCAGTCCTGGCAGGTCAAGAATCACCTGACCTGGGCACGTCGCTTTTCGATGGCAGAGCTCATCGCAGCGCTCGAGGGTGCGGTCGATGTGGAGCTCGCGCTCAAGGGTTCGGCCGATTCTCAGACCGCGCTTTTGCTCTGGATTACGAACATCTTGAGAAAATCGTGATGATACCTGCCTATTTGACAAATTCGTTCTATCCCTTTGAGGGGGAGCGTGCTATAGTAGGCGCTTGCATGACCTCACCGTGTCTCAGAGGTGTCATACATTTTTTGCAAGGAACTCGAAAGGAACTCCAGAAGTGGCAAACATCAAGTCTCAGAAGAAGCGTATCCGCACCAATGAGGCAGCTCGCATGCGTAACAAGGCTGTCAAGTCCGAGCTCAAGACGCTGACCAAGCACGTCCAGTCCGCCGTCGCCGAGGGCGACGCCGAGAAGGCCCAGGCTGCCCTCAAGACCGTCACCAAGCGTCTCGACATGGCTGCCGCCAAGCATGTTATCCACAAGAACCAGGCTTCCAACCGCAAGTCCGGTCTTGCCAAGCTCGTGAACAGCATCAACGCCTAAGTTGTAAATTTCACACCACACAGATTACGCGCATAAATGGAGCCTGTTTTATGGAACAGGCTCCATTTTTTGTATCGCTCGGGTAAGATAGTCCGCATGAATACTTCAATTGACATTTCCCACATCCGCAACTTCTCGATTGTTGCGCACATCGACCATGGCAAGTCCACGATCAGCGACCGCATTCTCGAGCTCACCCATACCGTTGACGAGCGCGACATGGAGTCGCAGCTGCTCGACACTATGGATATCGAGCGCGAGCGCGGCATCACGATCAAGTCCAATGCCGTTCGCGTGTCCTATGACGCCGCCGATGGCGAGACGTATCAGTTCAATCTGATCGATACGCCGGGCCACGTTGACTTTACCTATGAGGTCTCGCGCTCGCTGGCAGCCTGTGAGGGCGCGGTTCTCGTCGTCGACGCCACGCAGGGCGTCGAGGCGCAGACCGTTTCCAACGCGACGCTCGCCATGAACGCCAATCTGGACATTGTGCCCGCCATCAACAAGATCGACCTGCCCTCGGCCCATCCCGACGAGGTTAAGACCGAGATCGAGGATGATCTTGCGATTCCTGCCGATGATGCCGTGTGTGTCTCGGGCAAGACCGGCGAGGGCATCCACGATCTGCTGGAGTCCATTGTCTTTTTGATCTCTCCGCCCAAGGGCGATGCGAACGCGCCGCTCAAGGCACTCATCCTGGATTCGTACTTCGACGAGTATCGTGGCGTCGTCGCCACGGTGCGCATCTTTGACGGCTCCATCAAAAAGGGCGATACCCTGCGCATGATGCAGGCAAAGGGCGACTTTTTGGTCGATGGTGTGGGCGTCAAGCGTCCCGCCGAGACCCCGGTCGACGCGCTGACGGTCGGCGAGGTCGGATACGTGGTCACGGGCCTGAAGGACCCCGAGGCCGTTCGCGTGGGCGATACCCTCACGTGGGCGTCGAATCCCTGCCCCGAGCCGCTTCCCGGCTACCGCGAGGCTAAGCCCATGGTCTATACGGGCCTGTTCCCGATCGATAATAAGGACTACGAGAACCTGCGTGACGCGCTCGATAAGCTGCACGTCAACGACCCGTCGTTGGTGTGGGAGCCCGAGACTTCGGTGGCGCTCGGCTTTGGCTTCCGCGTGGGCTTCCTGGGCCTGCTGCACATGGAAGTCGTCAAG
>CAVALS010000119.1:0-8039 GCA_963589385.1 Bacteroidaceae bacterium | reverse complement strand
AAGTCACCATGATGAAGTACGCCCCCATGGGCGACCCGCTCGAGATTCGCCTGCGTGGCTACGAGCTGACGCTGCGCAAGGACGATGCCGCACGCATTGAGCTCGTGGATGTGCACGACACCGATACCGGCCCGCGCGCTAACGCCGCAATCGGCACGACGGAGCATCCGGCACTCGGCGAGGGGACGTATTCGCCCCGTGCTGCCAAGACGGCCGTGCCCGAGGGCGCACCGCTTCATTTTGCCCTTGCCGGTAACCAAAACTGCGGCAAGACCACGCTGTTCAACCAGCTTACGGGCTCCAACCAGCACGTCGGTAACTTTCCCGGCGTGACGGTCGACCGCAAGGACGGCACTATCCGTAACCACCCCGAGGCGAGCGTTACCGACCTGCCCGGCATCTATTCGCTGTCGCCGTACACAGGTGAAGAGGTCGTGAGCCGTCAGTTCATCCTCGACGAGCGCCCCGACGCCATCATCGATATCATCGACGCCACCAACATCGAACGTAACCTGTACCTGACGCTGCAGCTTATGGAGCTCGACCGCCCCATGGTCATCGCGCTCAACATGATGGACGAGGTGACGGCCAACGGCGGCGCCGTGGACGTCAACCTGCTCGAGAGCCTGTTGGGCGTGCCCGTTGTCCCCATTAGCGCTGCCCGCAACGAGGGTATCGGCGAGCTGGTGGATCATGCCTTGCACGTGGCGCGGTTCCGCGAGCGCCCCGGTCGCCTGGACTTCTGTGCGCCCGATGGCTCGGACGGCGGTGCACTGCATCGCTGCATCCACGGCATTGCCAACCTTATCGAGGACCATGCCGTGACGGCGCACATCCCGGTGCGCTTTGCGGCGACCAAGCTGGTTGAGGGCGACGAGCTGGTGACCGAGGCACTTCACCTGGATCGCAACGAGCTCGACGCCATCGAGCACATCATTACCCAGATGGAGGGCGAGGCCGGCACCGACCGCCTGTCCGCGCTGGCCGACATGCGCTTTAGCTTTATCGGCGACGTGTGCGGGCGCTGTGTCGTCAAGCCGCACGAGAGCCGCGAGCACGTGCGCTCCGTCAAGATCGACCGCATCCTGACGGGTCGCTACACGGCCATTCCGGCGTTCCTGGTGATCATGGGCCTCGTCTTTTGGCTGACGTTTGGCGTGATTGGCGCGGCACTGCAGGGACTCATGGAGGACGGCATCGCGGTCATCATCGCCTCGGCCGATGCGGGCCTCAAGGCGTTCGGAACCAACGACGTGGTGCGCTCGCTGGCTGTCGACGGCGTGCTTACGGGCGTGGGCAGCGTGCTGACCTTCCTTCCGATTATCGTCGTGCTCTTCTTGTTCCTCTCCATTCTGGAAGACTCTGGATACATGGCGCGCGTGGCCTTTGTCATGGATAAGGTGCTGCGTCGCTTTGGCCTGTCGGGCCGCAGCTTTGTGCCCATGCTCGTCGGTTTTGGCTGTACCGTGCCGGCTATCATGTCGACCCGTACGCTCCCATCCGAGCACGACCGCAAGATGACGGTCATGCTCACGCCGTTCATGAGCTGCTCGGCCAAGTTGCCGGTCTACGGACTGCTGTGCGGGGCGTTTTTCCCGCAGGCGACAGTTCCCGCCATGGTCTCGCTCTATCTGATTGGTATTGCGGTTGGTTGCATCGCGGCTTTGGTGCTCAACCGTACGGCATTTAAGGGCGACCCGGTGCCGTTTATCATGGAGCTCCCCAATTACCGCCTGCCAAGCGTCAAGACGACGGTGATGCTGGCATGGGATAAGGCCAAGGACTTTATTACCAAGGCCTTTACCATTATCTTTGCCGCTACCGTGGTCATCTGGTTCCTTCAGACGTTCGACATCCGCTTTAATGTGGTCGCCGATCAGTCGCAGAGTCTACTTGCCGGTCTGGGTAGCATTATCGCGCCGGTGCTGGCCCCGCTCGGTTTTGGCGACTGGCGCGCCTCGACGGCGCTCGTCACGGGGCTCATCGCCAAGGAGAGCGTCATCTCGACCCTCACGGTGCTTTTGGGCGCAACGTCGCCCGCGGTGCTGTCAACCATGTTTTCGCCGTTTACCGCTTACGTGTTCCTGGTCTTTACGCTGCTGTACCCGCCCTGCGTGGCGTCCATCGGCGCCGTCAAGAGCGAGCTGGGCGCGCGCTATGCCGTTGCCGTGTTCGCGTTTCAGGTGACGGTCGCCTGGATCGTGGCGTTTGTCGTGCATTCGGCGGGCATATTGCTGGGGTTGGCTTAGTTATGAATTGACGGCGCAACCTCTGTGTATCGAATTGTTTTCGGCCCCGCATCTGTACTGACGGATGCGGGGCCGTTGCTATATAATCGCCTCCGCTCAAAACGATTGGAGACGTTATATATGACTCAGACAAGGCAAGACAGCATCACGCTCAAGCAGTGGCTCCCACTCGTCGGGCTCACCTGCTGTGCGTTCGTGTTCAACACGTCGGAGTTTATGCCCATCGGCCTGCTGACCGACATCGCCGCATCGTTTTCGCTCACCGAGGCCCAAGCTGGCATCATGATCTCGGTCTATGCCTGGGGCGTCATGCTGCTGTCGTTGCCACTCATGGTGTTTGCCTCGCGTTTTGAGTTCAAGCGGATGCTGCTCGGCGTGCTTGCCGTGTTCTCGCTGGGCCAGTTCCTGTCCGCTGTGGCGCCGACCTATCCCATCCTGGTCTGCGCGCGCCTGGTGGTCGCTTGCGCGCATGCCGTGTTCTGGTCGGTCGCCTCGATCATGGCGTCGCGTCTGGTTGACACGCGCCATGGGGCGCTCGCCATCAGCATGATCGCTACGGGCTCGTCCATCGCGCAGATCTTTGGCCTGCCTCTCGGTCGCGCCATTGGCCTGGCCGTGGGCTGGCGTATGACGTTTGCCGTGGTCGGAGCGCTGTCTGCTGTCGCGGTCGTCTACCAGGCCACGGTGTTTCCTGCCATGCCAGCGGGCGAGCGTTTTACGTTCAAACAGCTGCCCGAGCTGCTCAAGAACCCGCTCCTCATCGCGCTCTACGCAGTCACGGTCTTCATGGCGACCGGCTATTACGCAAGCTACAGCTATATCGAGCCCTTCCTGGCGCAGGTCGCGCACGTCGATGCGGGCGCCATTACCATGACGCTGACGGCGTTTGGCTGCTCTGGTTTGCTCGGAAGCTGGCTGTTTGGCCGCCTGTTCGATGGGCATCGCTTCCCGTTCTTGGCTATCACGCTCTCCGGCGTGCCGGTGGCCCTGCTGCTCATGGGGCCGGCCGCATCGTCGCTCGTGACAGTGCTTGCCGTCTGCGCACTGTGGGGTTGCTGCGCCACGGCCTTTAACGTGGCGTTTCAGGCCGAGCTCATCAAGCACACGCCGGCAGATTCGTCGGCCGTCGCCATGTCGATCTTCTCGGGCCTGTTCAATCTGGGCATTGGCACGGGTACCGCGATCGGCGGAGCCGTGGTTTCGGGTCCCGGTATCGCCTGGATCGGCTTCGCGGGCGGGTCGATTGCCGTCGTGGGCGTCATCCTCGCTATCACGGTGATGTTCCCGGCCATTCGCCGCGCCAAGCCCGTCGCCTAATCACGTTCCCTCATCAGTTGCGGTGGAATACGGACTGCTGGGCCCAATAAACCCGGCAAACAGCCCGTATTTCACCGCAACTTAGAAAGGGACTGGGGTAGCTAATTTGGGGCGGGGCTATTTTAGCTACCTCGCTGAACATACGTAAAAGAGGTCGAGACCGCTCCGGTGTGTGCTGGAGCGGCCTCGGTTTTTGTATTTCTGTCTGCGTATGATCGACCTAGAGCTCGTCTTGGGGGACGACGGCTGTAAGTTTTTCGTTTTCAAATACCGCAGCAAGCCCATGTTCGGGGTCAAAGCGATAGTTGCACATGAGCGCCGCTTTGCGAGCATCGTCGCTTCGAAGTGCCACAATGCTGGTCGGAATAACGTATCTAAAAATGTTCGTAATGGGACTCTCGATCTGATCGCCGTCTCTTTCGAGGCAATAATCTTCGATCGCTTCCTTGCTGTCCTCAACGGTATCCCAGCTTGCAAGCAGGGCGTCCTTTGCTTCCTTTTGAATGTCGAGGACGCCTTGGTCCGAGTCACATTCGTAATAGACGGGGAGCGAGAAATTCCTGCCCCACAGATTCATGCCGTTATTCATCGAAGCCGCCAATCTGATTCAGTATGTTTTTGATTTCGCTTACGCCGCCGAGATGGCTGCACACCTTGTGAACTTCGGTCGGAACAAGAGAGCACGTCTTCATATCATTGTGTTCGTGCCAGGTGTACTCATTTGCCTCGCGCCATTTCTTGACATCCTGGTGCGTCCAATCATCTTTGCCATCGCGTTGCTCAAGGTTCCAAGCTTTTGCGCATTCAGTGTCTGCCTTTTCATAGTTGCCGACAATGCGCTCGCCGTTCTCGCCCATCTGCGAAAGCCTATGCTGGCTCATGCCTTGTATGGTTACTTTCGCTTCAGAGATAGGGTTGAAGTCAGGAATTCCATCCTTGTAATTGATGCCCTCAAGACCTTTGTTTCGAAGAATCTCGCGGACCCTATCGGCTGTGGGAATAAACATCGATTCCCCTCGGTCACCCGACCATTTTCCGTTTGGATTCTCGATGCTCGGTGTACGGTCCAGCCTCTCCTTATAGCTCGAAGGATAATCGCACGATTCCACCGAGGATCTAATCAATTTGTCGGGATCGATGGATTCGTTACGGTCGGCATTTTTAACCTCTGCCTTGGTATCCTTTGATTCGGGGCCAATGAGTTTATCAGGATTGAACCCAAGTTTATCGCCTAGCTTGGCCACGCCGCCTTTCATTTGCTTGAACTCCATTAGCTCACCTCGCTATTCTCGTTCCAGTTGTGCCAATCGGAATATGCTTGGGTATCTTGCATTTGCAGACACAAGACATCGGTCATGATGCCCTGGATGATGACCTGCCTGGTGCGGCTGTCGATATCGCGGTCGATGGAGGACCTGAGTGCCGCGTCCGCCGCCATTGTCCATTGTTCGGCTTCATCGCTGCACTCGCGTTCGTCCTCGACCGCTTTGGCAACGTTGGGAAACAGTGTGCTCATTATGGGTCCCAGCTTGGTCATGCGCGGTTCGGCGGGTGGGTTTTGAACGGTGCGCAGGATCTTGACCTTTGTAGACGCGTCGATATGGAGGCGATCGAGCCGTTCGCGAATGCTGTGCAGCTCCGTCTTGGTTCCGACGCTGATTCCGTAGGCCAGCATGCGCGCTACGGCAAGGGCATCATCGCTCTGGTTGCTTGCGACATCGTCGATGGGGCGGCTGTATGCAAAGTGCTCGCCATCCTCTGCTTTGGCGATCTTGCAGAGCACCGGCTCAACCCAATCGTTTTGGTAAATGGCCGCAACGCCCTTAGGTAGGCGTGCCAGTTCGACGATCTGTTGGTCGTTGAGGTTGGCGGCGCGACCGGCGAGCTCGCGGTCCGAAAGATCGGGCAGGCGATGGATGATCTTGGTATTTGTGTTGCGAATGGCTGCCATATCGAGAAGTCCGGGCGCCTGGTCGGCGATGATGAAGCCTTCGCCGTATGTACGCATCTCGGCGATGGCATTTGAGATCATCTCGACGCTCTTGCCTGTCAGGTCGCCGCTCTCCGAGCCTTGGCTGCTCGACGATCGCTTAAGCAGGTTGTGCGCCTCTTCAAGCACGGTCAGATGGCGAAGTGGCTGGTTCATGCCCTTTTTCTCGGCCATGCGATGTTCTTGAAGTTTGAGTACAAGAAGACCCATGAGTAGGGATTTTGTTTCGGCGGAGCCAATGCGCGATAGGTCGATGACTGTGTTGGCGTCAAAAAGCACGGTGGCGTCGACTTCGTTCGACGAAAGCATCATGCCGTTGAGCCCGTTGGTGAGTGAATTGAGACGTGTGAGCAGCGAACCCTTGTAGGCGCCCTTATTTTCGGCGTCGTACTCGCTGGAATCGAGAATCTCGCGGACGTTGCGGGCAACATCTGCAAAGCAAGGAAAGAGATCGGCTCCATATGGGTTATCAGAAGCGGCAAGGTCCCATCCACAGTCTTCGTATGACCTGGCGACGGCGTCTTTAAGGACGGCGGGCATGGCGGCGTACATGGGCCAGCAGACATTAAAGATCTCAACGAGTCGGTCGAGGTGTTCCAGCACATGGATGCCGGACGGGAAGCTAAAAGGATTGATACGCAGGAGCGGCGTGAATTCTGGATTGGTTCCAAAGACGTTTACGTCTTCGCGGCCTCCATACACGTCCTTGTATTCGCCCTTGGCAGGTTCAATGACAAGGAAGTTGACTCGCTGATCGAGCGCTTGGTCGAGGATGCGACAGACGGTATTGGTCTTTCCTGCGCCGGTGCTGCCCGTAACAAAGGTGTGCGAGGCAAGTGAGTTCTTTGACAGGAACGTTTTGATGCGTTCCTCGCGATGCATATGGAAAACCTTGCCTATGCAAAGGCCCTGCTGAGGCTGCGTACCATCGAACGTAGAGACGTTGCGCCCAAAAGAAGCGCATTCGATAACGGGCAACCCTGGGACGGACTTCTTGGGAAAGTTGAGCGAATAGGCTAGCTCCTTGCCCGAAAGGGCAGTCGTTGCATCGACCGTTGCCGGATAGACCGAAAAGCTCGGATGTTGATCGAGCAGGGCGGGGGAGAGGGCAAAAACAGGATGGCGCAAATCGCGAAGGTAGGAGCAGATTGCCGCGGCGTCGGCGCTTTGCTCTCCAAGGTCTCCGCGCCAGAGGTTTACTGCAGCCTGAGACATATAGGATTCTTTGCCCTGGGTGAGGGCGAGATAGGTGTGGGCAACGTTATTCGCGACGTTGTGGTCTTCTGATAGCACGTAGGCGCAAAAGTCCCACATGCCGAGTGCCGAGGCAAGGTCGTAGCGCTTCATTTGCAACTCAAGTATTTCGAGCGCGTGTTGGATGGAGTAATTCTTGAACGTCTGCGTGATGCCTTCGTCGGCGCCGATGGTAGCAGTGACCGTGCTTGAGCGTGCGAACGATCCGCCAAAGTTAGCACCTAGATTTACTGCCTGCGAAACACCGGAAGTCACGGAAGCTCCCTTAGAGACAGCCTTGCCAACACCGCTGGTGACGGCTTTGCCGAGCGAGTTGGATATGGCCTTGCCGGTAGATGAGTTTGTACCTGTTGCCGTGGACGTGGAGTGCGACGAACCCTCCGTGTGACTTGCGGATACGCCTAAGTCAACGCCTCCGCTCGAGGACTCATTCCTGCCGTCGGTGACCGTATCCGTGATGCTTTCGGTCGATGTGGACGAGTCGGTTACGCTCTCGTTGCTCGATTCCGAGGTCGACTCGTTTGTCGAGTCCGTTTCGTTGTAGTTTTGAGCAACAGCCTGATTGCTCCCCACCTGTCTGCCGGCGCTCACACCTGCATTGATGCCAATCGTCGCGGACGATCCGATGGAGTCGTTCTGGTGATATGTGTAGTTGGTCGTCCATGAGGCATAGGGCGTCAGCAGTGTGTGGAGCTCGGCGAGGCGGAGTTTACGCGATTCGATATCGTGAATCGGGGTTGCGAGCAGCACGATAGTGTAGTCTTCGCTCGGCCTACCGGGCACAATGCCGTCGAGAACTTTCTCAATGGTTTGCGTGACGAACTTCTCGTTCTTTTCGGCTGGAATATTCGAAACGGCGGCAACCGAAGACGGGCGTCGATTGTCTAGACACGGAATGGGACCGCGGTTGGCGGGTCCCACTTCGGAACCGGGGAAGTTGCCCCTCAAGGCATCCGACATGCGCCGGGAAAAATTATCGGCGTCGATATTGTCGCGGGCATTGTCGCTATTGACGACTGCGAGAAATACCTCGGTGCTTGCGCTGGTTCGATTAAAGATCAGCGCAATGTTGCATTCTTCGTCAGAAAGAACGTCGTACACATTTACAAGCTTCTCGAGACTGTCCTCGTTGGGATCGACGATCCACTTCGTGATATTCATGAAGCGGATGTTGTTCAAGACTTTAGTCCGCTGGCCGCGCAGCGGCCAGCTTTAAACCACCCGCTACG